>CAZVHD010000176.1:0-4171 GCA_964626765.1 uncultured Christensenella sp. | reverse complement strand
AATGCCGTCATCACACCTTTTTTTGTGCAAACCATCGCCGCTACTGCCGCAGCTTTTTTCATGGCTTCTTTATATGTTGAACTCTCAAAAAGAGTGGCATATCTTAAGAATGTTCCAAGAAAACTGTCTCCTGCTCCGGTGGTATCTTTGCATTCTATTGGAAAAGCTTGCTGGTGAACGGAGAAATTCTCCCAATACAAAGAGCTTCCCCATTTTCCTTTTGTTAAAAGTACAAGTTTTGCGCTTTTTTTCAATTCTTTTATTATACTTTCAAAGCTCAGGCCCTCAAAAACAAAATGGCAATCCTCGTCAGAAATATTTATTATATCCGCAAGCTTTATATATTCTATTATAACTTTTTTATATGCTACAAGGTCATTCCATGTATTTTTTCTGACATTGGGGTCAAAACATAAAAGGCCGCCTGCTTTTTTAACTTTTGCAATTAAATAATCCGTGGCTTTTTTTACCGGCATATCCACAAGGTCAACCGAGCCAAATTGTAGAACATCGTCTTTATAAAAAGATATATCTCTTACTTCGTCCCTGTCAAGAAGCATATCCGCAGAAACATTTCTATAAAGCATAAATTCCCTTTCCCCGTCAGGCTTTAGGCATACAAAACAAAGTCCTGTATTGGCGTCATTTGTTTTTATGAGATAATCTGTATTGACTCCGGCGTTTTCAAGACCGGTTTGAATCATATTGCCGAACATATCAAGGCTTATTTTTCCCACAAAAAAAGCTCTGCCCCCGAGTTTTGCGTTGGCTGCTGCCACATTTGCGGGAGCGCCGCCCACAACAGGAAAAAATCCCTCTTTATTTGGTAAAAAATCTATTAATGCTTCACCTACCGTAAACAATCTTTTCATATAAAATCCTTTTATATTTATTATAAACATCCCTGTGTAAAAGTCAATAAGGCTTGTATAATTTGAGGCGGTTAAGAGCAAAATAAAAAGAAAAAGGAGAAATATCTTATGCCATACGATTCTATGAATGACATGCTTGAAATGATTGACAATTCAGGAAAAGAAAAATACAAATGTACAAACTGTGGAATAATCAATGAAAGTGATGGCGAGGCGCCTTCTCATTGTGTTAAATGCGAGAACACAAAATTTTATAAGATTAAATGAAATCGGCTTATAAAAATATATATAAAAAGAGCAGAACTTCATGCTTTGCTCTTTTATATTTATAGGGGTATTTTACTGGCATAGACAAGCAGAAATTGGCAATGATTATATGTAAAGTCTTTGTTGGTATGAGCTTGTAAAAACATTTTTATAAGTATATAATATAACTACTTTAATAAAATAAAACAGCTTTATACGGCATAAGAGAGGAACTTTTAATGAATAAAATAATAACTTTTTCCAACGGTCTTAGACTATGGGTTAATCCAATGAAAAACACACGCTCCATATCAACAGGGCTTTTTGTGGGCGCGGGATGCATGTACGAAAACAGACAAAACAACGGAATAGCGCACTATAATGTGCATATGTTTTTTAAGGGTACGACAACCAGAAGCAGATATCAGATTGTTGAGGAAATGGAGAGATACGGAATACAGATTAATGCGTTTACTTCCAAAAATCATACCGCTTATTATACAATAGGCATAGATGAATATGCGGAAAAATGCATGGAGATGCTCAGTGATTTATATTATAACGCCACTTTTTCCGAAGAGAATATGGGAAAGGAAAAAGGAGTGGTTCTTGAGGAAATCAGTATGAGCGAGGACGACCCCGAAGATAAGTGTATGGAACTTTTGAGCCAAGCTCATTTCGGCGATGATATATTATCCTTGCCTATATTAGGAACACCCGAGACAGTCAACGCTTTTACAAGACAAACAATTGACGAATTCATGAAAAAGTACTACACTGCCGAAAACACACTTATATCCATTGTGGGAAATATAACCCAAGAAAAGGCAATCAAACTTGTGGAGAGTTATTTTAACATAGACTCAGTAAAAAATGAGCCGATGGTATTCAAAAAAGAAAGGGCTCTTCCTAACAGACAATTTTTCAAAAAGGAAAAGGATATCGAACAGTCAAATGTGGGAATATGTTTTCCCTCATTTGGACTCAAAGAAAGACTTTCTCCCTCTTCAAGTATTATTATGAATATGCTTGGCGGCGGTATGAGCTCCAGACTTTTCCAAAAGCTAAGAGAAGAGTTGGGTCTTGTATATAACATATATTCTTTAGACATGCAGTATGTGGAGGAAGGTTTTGTTAACATATTCTTCGCAACTAATCCCGGCACTGTTAAACAGGCGTTGAAGGGTATAAGAGAAGTTATTTTGAAAGTAAGAGAAGAGGGATTTACAGAGGAAGAAATAAAAAAGAGCAAGGCGCAGTTCAAATCCGCAATAATAATTGCTGCAGAAAGTTCAACACATTTGATGAAAGCTGGCGGAAAATATGGTATACTAATGAATAAGGAATATAATCTTGACCAAAGAATAAAAGCCATAGAATCTGTAACGCCAAATGACATAAAAAAGTGTCTTGAATATATGATGAATATATCATCGGCAAGCATGAGTTATGTAGGAAAGGAAATGGAAGGAGATTTATTGGAATACTTTGTCAAAGGAGAGTAGATATGGACAGACTCCAAAAGCTGTTTGATATGCAAAAAGCATTTGACAACGAGGTTGTGGAAAAAAGAAATTTACATAACATTCCCACCGATGAATGGATGCAAAAAGAGACTTTAGCGATGATAAGCGAACTCGGTGAATTGCTTGACGAAGTGAACTTCAAATGGTGGAAGAATCCCAAAGAATTAGATTACAACAATATCAAAGAAGAATTAGTAGATATTTTGCATTTTTTTGTTGGAATGTGCTTAAGAGCAGGTATGACATCGAATGAATTATACGAAATATATATGAAAAAGAATAAAGAAAACTTTGACAGGCAATACGGAAAATCAGAAAAAAAAGGTTATGAACTATAATAAAAATAATATATGGTAATAATTATTAAGAGAGAACTTAAAATGTTCTCTCTTTGTTATAATAATACATTATTGATATTGTAAATAGTTTATATATATGATATAATTAATTAACATTTACGATATAATTAAGTATGGAGAATTAGCATTGCCTCAATATCGAAGACCACCTAAAAAAAGACCTTCATCCTCAAGTGGAGTTGTTCTTATAAATATACTAGTTGCTACTGTAATTCTCTTTTCTCTTTTTAACATTCTTGGAGGATTCGGGGAAATAGTAAGAAATATTGCATTTGGTCTTGTTGGGTTGAGTGCTTATGCTTTTTGTTTGATTTTCTTAATCTATAATATAGCTAAGCTAGTAAATAATAGATTAACAATAGATAAATCTAAAGCGTTAAAGTTTCTGCCCTTATTAATAATAGGCATTCTGACTCTACATGTAATTACTACAAAGAGTTATATCTATAACAGTTATGGCAATTATTTAAGTCAATGCTATAAAGGTGGCAATTACAATGCAGGGGGAGCATTATTTGGATTTATTTCTTATTTTTCTAGTTATGTTGGATATCAGTTCAGTTTATCTATTCTTGTAGTAATATTCTTTTCAGTTGCTTTTCTGTCATTGTATCCACTGTTTTTGAATTATGGTAACTTCAAGACCAAAAGCGTTAAATCTAAGAATTACCAATATTCACATCAGGACATACAAGATGATAGTATTAATGTAGGCAGCGAATTATTCATAGGAACACCTGACGGTAAATCTCAGAATAATAAAATTATTAAAAAATCCGCATTCTCAACATCCAAAAACAGAGAATTCGATATATCTTTTCCCAATAAGTTTGATGCTGATTCTGAAACTATAGAGAAAGAAACTTTAATAGATAAGATTAAGAATAAAGGCTCTTATGATATATTATTTTCTAACCCTTATGATGAGAGTAAAGAAAAACCTAAAAAAGAAAAAGTAGAAGTAGTAGAGAATAAGGGGAATACATCTTCACTTATTTTTCCTACAATAGATAACAAACAAGATGTTCAATCTAATACTCTATCGAATAAGCCTAAACCTGTTGTAAGCAATGATAAGTATGCTAATTATACTCTGGGTTATAGACAGGCTCAAATCAAAAAATCAATAGATGATAATGTAGAAATTAAATCTACTAAAGAAAAGAGA
>CAZVHD010000175.1:0-4178 GCA_964626765.1 uncultured Christensenella sp. | reverse complement strand
TCTTGCTGTTGCTTTTTTTCTTCTTCCGGTTCCCCAGAACTGTATTTTCTTTTTCATTACTTTTTTAGCTGCCATTTCTCCACCTCTTATTTAAGTTTGAGTTCAACAGGTTTTTGCGCCTGTTTGTTGTGTTCGCTGCCGGTATAAGTATGAAGTTTTTTTATCATTTTTCTTCCCAATGAATTTTTGGGTAACATACCTTTCACCGCTCTTTCAACTACAAAATCGGGTTTGGTTTTCATGAGCTTGTCGTATCTAATTTCCTTCAAACCGCCCACAAATCCTGTGTGATATCTATAAAATTTCTTTTCTAATTTCTTTCCGGTAAGAACTACTTTGTCGCAGTTTATGACTATTACATAATCTCCGGTGTCCGTATTGGGTGTGAATTCAGGTTTGTTTTTTCCTCTAAGGATAGTCGCAACCTGGGACGCCAGTCTCCCAAGAGCCATTCCTTCAGCGTCTACAACATACCAGTTTTTCTCAATTTCACCGGCTTTTGCCATATATGTTTTCATGGTTATACCTCCGTTTTTCTTTCAAGGCATTCTTTGATGACGGGGCTTTCACCAAAAATCCTTCTTTAGCTTATTAATGATATTATATTAACGGTTTATTGTCAAATACTTTTATGGTTTTTTTAATTTTTTAACTATAATTCTTTTGTTTTCTTTGTTATCTTACCTTTTTACTCTTAGATTTTCAGTTTTTCTTTTCCTTATTTCACCTCTTTTTTCTGTTGAAAATTGGCATATGCTGTGCTATAATTTTTATTATGATTGATTTACAGGATATATGGCAAGATACTTTGTCGGAGCTTCTTAAAAACCCGTCAATAAATGCCGTTGCTTATTCTATATGGATAGAGAACCTCAAACCCGTTTGCCTTAAAAAAAACGCGCTGGTTTTGCTTGCCCCTTCAAAAAACGCAAGCGACACAGTGAAAAAATCTTTCTTTTGTGTCATTAACGACAGCCTTAAAAAAGCTCGGCCAACCCTTTCTGGCGTTGAAATTATAACAAATGAGGAACTTGCTCTTGTTTCCGGCGACAGCGAAAGCACCCTGGGCGACGAACTTGTTGTTTCCTCTGAAAAGAAAAAAAAGCCTGATTCTCCTTTTATCGCAAGATATACCTTTGATAATTTTGTTGTGGGGGAATCCAACAAACTTGCTTTTTACGCAGCAAAATCCGTTGCAGAAAAACCCGGCTCAGGCGATGGCTATCTCAACCTTAATCCTCTTTTTATCTATGGCGGAGTGGGACTTGGAAAAACACATCTATTGCACTCCATAGGAAACTATATCATTAATACTTTTCCTTCCTTGAAAATTGTTTATATGCCCACGGAAAACCTAGCAAATGAATATTTTGCCGCTTTGGAAAAAACATCCTCGGATAAAAACGCTTACAGAAATTTCATTGACAAATACAATTCCGTTGATGTTTTGATGTTTGACGATGTGCAGTTTTTGAAAAAGAAAATTGGCTTGCAGGATGCTATTTTTCATATTTTCAATTCTCTTTACCAAAACGGAAAACAAATTATTTTATCCTCTGACCGTCCCCCAAAAGAAATTGAAACTATTGAAGATAGGCTTTGTTCCCGCTTTGAGGGCGGGCTTCTTGCCGATATAGGAATGCCCAATTTGGATATGAGAGTGGCTATTATCAGAAAAAAAATGATGATGGAAAAAGTTGCAGTTAGCGATGATGTTGTCTATTTTCTAGCAGAATTTATTGATACCAATATCAGAGAACTAGAAGGCGCTTTATTAAAAGTCATTCTCTATTCTCAACTCATAAACAAACCCCACCCCGATGTCCAAACCGCCAAAGAAGCTCTTCGTGTTGGCGACACTCCAAAAAAAGAAGAAATTGACTCAAATGATATCATAAACGCTGTGTGTACTTATTATAGATTAAACAAAAGCGATATTCTGTCAAAAAAGAAGACAAAGGATATTGTTACGGCTCGCATGGTGGCTATCTTTCTTGTTTGTGACCTCTTAAGCATTCCTCTTGTCTCTATTGGTCAGATATTCGGTGGCAGAGACCATACGACAGTTATTCATTCCAGAGATAAGATTATGAATTCCATGAAAGATAATCCTCAGCTTGCATTACATATAAAAGATATAAGGAGTCTTCTTAATGTGTAGAGAAAATGTGGAAATGTTGATAACTTCACCTTTAGTTATCAACATCTTATTAACATCTGTATTGCTTGTTTTTTTAATTCTTTCTTTTCTTTGTTACAAAAAACAACTGTATTTTGTGTTTTCCACATATCCACACAGCTAATAGTAATCATTATCATTAAATATTAAAATAAAAACAATACAATAAGGAGAAAAAAATGAAATTTATTTGTGAGGGAAAAACTTTATCAAACGCGGTTAATTTAGTGAGTAAAGTTTTGGCAGTAAAAAGCAATATTCCCATTCTTGACGGGATAAAAATAAAAGCTCAAAAAAATGTGGTAACTTTTTCTGTTTACAATCAGGAAATCTATATAGAAAAATCCATACCGGCGGAGATTCTATTAGAAGGTGAATTAATAGTAGAGGGCAGGCTCTTTAATGATTATACCAGCAAAATCCACACAAAAGAAAAAGTAGAGATAGAAAAACTAAATGATAATAAAATAGGAATAAGGTTTGGCTATTCAGAGTTTCAACTTCAATGCTATGATAAGGAAAATTTTCCTGACCTAGGGCAGTATAAAATGGAAAACTTTTTTGAAATAAAGGAAAAAGACCTCAAAGAACTTATAGACAGGGCTCTTTTTTGCGTAGCCTTAAACAACAATAGAGTGATGCTAAAAAGCTGTAGCTTTACCGTTAAAGATAATGAAGTCGAGGCGGTTTGTTTGGACGGATTCAGAATTGCCGTTAGCAAAAAGAAAACAAAAAAACAAACGGGGGATATGAATTTTATAGTTTATGGAAAAATAGTTATGGATATCTTAAAAACCCTTGATGATAGCGACCAGATAGTAAAAGTGAGCAAGGAAGGAAACATGGTCTTATTTGACAAAGACCATACTAAAATAAAAGTTAACACTATTGAGGGAGAATTTTATAACTATAAACTCAATTTGCCCGAAGACATAAAAACAGAAATAGTTGTAAAAAAAGAAGAACTAGAAGATTGTCTTGAAAGAGCGGCGGTTATATGCAGGGATATAGCTTATAACAAAATTATATTTTCAGTGGAGGAAGGTTCCATAAAAATAAACACCGAATCGGAAAAAGGTGTAATTAATGAAAATATAACTTGCGAAAATAAAGGAGAAAGCATAAAAATAGGACTGAATTGCAAATTTATGCAAGAAGCCATATCAAAAATAAAAGAGGACTTTCTCAAAATAATAATAGAAAGACCGGCAAAGCCAATATTAATAAGACAAATAGAAGAAGAAGAGTATAAATGTATTGTTTTGCCCTTAAGACTTATCGGTTAGAGGAGGAAAAATGAAAAAAATAGAATTAGAAAAAAAGGCAGATGAAATAAGAAAACTTGTCGTTGAGATGATTGGAAGACTGGGGGTTGGACATATAGGAGGCGCTCTTTCCGTAGTGGATGTACTGACAGCTTTATACTATAAAGAAATGAAAATAGACCCAAAAAACCCAAGACTTCAAGAAAGAGACAGATTTGTTATGAGCAAAGGACACGCAGGACCCGCTCTTTATGCGGTGTTAGCAGACAAGGGATATTTTGATAAAGAAAAGTTGAAAACACTCAACCAACCACACACGCTTCTTCCTTCGCATTGCGACATGATCCTAACACCGGGAGTAGATATGACAGCGGGGTCTTTAGGACAAGGTCTCAGCGCAGCAGTAGGAATGGCTCTTGGCTCAAAATTAGATAAAACAGGGAATTATATATATGTGATTATCGGAGATGGAGAAAGTCAAGAAGGTCAAAACTATGAAGCGCTTATGCTGGCCGGTAACAAAAAACTTGACAACCTCATAGTATTTTTGGACAACAACAAAATGCAAATAGACGGAATGACCGAAGATATTAATTCAATAGAGCCCATAGACAAAAAAGCCGAGGCCTTCAAATTTTATACGCAAAGGGTCAACGGACATGACATAGAAGAAATATTAAATGCCATAAAAAAAGCCAAAGAGCAAAAAGAAAAACCATCTTTTATAATACTCG
>CAZVHD010000174.1:0-4236 GCA_964626765.1 uncultured Christensenella sp. | reverse complement strand
CAATTTCATAATAACCTTCAGGTGTGTCCACACTTTCGCTAAATAAGCTATAAACGCTTAAAAGGTTGTTAGGAATGGATATTTTTTCTAAATATCTGCTTGTTCCAAAAGCATGTTCTCCTATGTTTGTAATCTTGGGGGAAGTCAATTCATACAGCTTTTGACAGCCATAAAAAGCATAATCCCCCACTGTTTGTAGTTTGTCTGTGTTTTGGAAATTAAAAATGGTATCTGTCCTTCCATAAAATGCTCTCTCGCCAATATTTTCAAGGTTGTTTTGATTAGAAAGGTTTATTTGCGTAAGTCCCGTACAATTCCTGAAAGCATGTGCTCCAATAGTGACTACGGAATCGGGTATGCTTATTTCTTCTATCATCACACTGTTATAAAAGGCATAGTCACCTATAACCTCAATACCTTCCATAAGCGTTATTGTATCAATATCCAGATGTGAAAAAGCATCGTCAAGGATTTCTTTCTCGCCGTTTGCAAAAACTTTGATTTCCTTCAAAGACTCGGGAATGTAATATGTTTGCGATTTGTAGTTAACTGTATAACTATTTATCATATTTTCCGTGGAAAAAACTTCGGGCAAAGCTAAATCGCTGTTTATGGCAATAGACACAAGACCAAAACAACCTCTGAATGTTCCCTTTCCTATTGATTTAATATTTGATGTGGAATTGAAATTTAGATATGACAGGTTGGATGAATTAAAGAAAGCTCCTCTTATGTCAAAACCATAAAGATTGAATTCTCCTCCTATGTATTTGACACTATCGGGTATATCCAAATTGTTCAAGCTGTTTTGATTTTCAAAAGCTTGCGATGATATGCTGATAGTGGTTGGTAGTATATTAACTGCGGTTGCAAGACTGCCCACTGCGGAATAAAGCACTTTTCCTATGTATACGATGCTACCTTCCGCCCCGTCTGTATAATTGTCATACCACAATGTATTTTTATAGGCCTCGGCGCCAATTATCACAAGGTTGTTTGAGTCCAAATAATCTATGGTGTCCAAGGCTTGGCAGTTATAAAACGCTCTGTGTCCTATTTCCTCAACTTTTTCAGGCAAAACTATATCTTCTATGTTGGAATCCATAAAAGCCGCGTTTCCTATTTTGTAAAGTCTGCTGCCCGTATCAAAAGTGACTGTTTGCAAAGTATCTGTATTAAAAGCAAAATCACCAATACTTCTTATGCTCTCGGGCATTCGCACACTTTTTATCGCAGTATCAAAAAAACCATAGTCATCAATCCCTTTGACTACTGTTTCATCATAGATACTGGGGATAACAACTGTTTCAGGCAAGGTTCTTTCAGGGTCGGCGGATATTAAAGCAGTTTCAGAATCAAAAGTGAAATAGGAAAAATCAGTGGCTAAATTCCTGTTGTCCAAAACCCAATCAGCGTATAATGTTATATCTTCTTCCAGCAAAAGAGGAAGTTGCACGGGTTGTGTAAATTCATCGTCATAATACCAGTCATTAAACTTATATCCCGTTCTTGCAAAAGTCGGCAAGGAATCAATAGTTATGCCGTAAGCTCTTGTTATTGATGTGTTAAGCTCATGGTCTTGAGTTTCTAAAAATGCAGTATGTACAATCTGAGACCATTTTGCGTACAAATCCAGGTTCTCTGCGGGAACATATTCAAGCTCAAATGGCTCATTCATATCTTCATCGGTGTACCACCCTTCAAAAATATATCCCTCTCTTTGTGTTGTGTAGTCAAATTCACTTCTATATTCGGCGTAAACCGTTTCCAGGTCTTCGCCACCATTGGTATGAAAATCAATTGTATAGGAATTTCTTGTGTAAACTGCAATAACTTCCATGTCAGATGTTATATTTGAAAAATCACTTACATTCCACTCGCCGCTGAAACCTTCTCTTTCAGGCACTTCAGGTATTGTGGACAACCCTTCTTGGTAAGGAACTGTTCTTGTCTCGATGACTCTCAAGACCTCGTCATGGTCTTCGGCTTTGAATACCACTGAATAATCTCTTGGGGTGTATACTGCGTTAACAACCATGTCTTCAAGTATATTTGTAAATACTTTGATATCCCAAGCGCCTCTGTATCCGGCTTTTTCCGGAACTGACGGAGGCGCTACGCTGCCGCCGGCTGTGGTTGTTTTGGTTTCGAACTCTTCGTTGTCTACAAGAAATATGACGCTTATCTCCTCGTCATTGTTTGTACAAGCTGTAAACACGAATAAAAAGGATAAAATCACTATTATCAAAACAAAACCAAATCTCAATACGGGCTTCATAGGTTAGGTCTCCTAAATCAATATTATATATAATAAATTATAATTCTTTAATATAAAGTATACAATATACAACGATTAATTGCAATGGCTATTATGCTTTTTTTATTTATCAGAAAATTGGATTTTAGCCTTAAATATCTTAGTAGCATTATGAATACAAAAAAAATGAGCGGAAATCTCAACCGCTCATTTTTCTGTTAACAGATTTTGTTTTTTGTGTTCAGGCTCTATTCTGTTTGAACTGTTTTCATTTCATTCAGAAACATTTCAAAAACTTCTTGCAAAAGTTCTTCGTTCTCGATGGGAAGATATGTCTCGGCGCCTTCTTCATCCATTCCCATTTCATAAATCAAGACTTCTCCTTCCTTAAATTCATAATTGGGATTGGCTGCTTCCAAAAAGATATACCATTTGCCTTTATAGTCAAGCTCGGCAAGAATATAAAATTCAACCTCTTCGCCTTTATCGTCAGTTAATGTTAATATCTCATCCTCTTCAATAAATTCAACATCTTTGTTTTTTTCATTTTCCATATGTCAATAACTCCTTTTATTTATTTTGTCAAGATAGCCTTGTAATATTATCGTAGCGGCTACTTTGTCAATAACTTTTTTTCTCTTTTCTCTTCTCATTCCGCCTTCAATAAGCGATTTTTCCGCTGATACCGTGGACAGCCTTTCATCATAGAACTCGATAGGAATCTCCGTAAACTTTGTTAACTTATCGGCAAACTCCTTTATTATTTCCACTCTTTCGCCATGAGAACCGTCCATATTTAGTGGCAATCCTAATACTATGGTATCACATTCCTTTTGTTTTATTAAGGACGCCAGATATTTCATATCCCGATTAATGCTTTTTGTTCTACTAAAAGTCTCATAACCGCTTGCTATTATGCCCATTGGGTCGCTTGTCGCTATTCCAATTCTGACATCGCCCACATCAAATGCAATTTTTCTCATAATTTAACCCTCAATTTGCTCTAATAATTTTTCCGGGTTATCAAACAATTTTTTATATGAGATAACCACAAGTAAAGCGTTGGCTAGTATAGCAACACTAAAAAACATAATATATGACCACAGCATATTTATAGCTTGCTGCATACTCAATACCATTCCTATAATAAGATATGAAATACCAATGCCTAATGCCGTAAGGGTGGGCTTGAGAGCTTTTTTGTTGTTTCTTGTGAGTTCGGTGATATTGTTCCATTTGAGGTTGGGATTTTTCAAATCATTATATAATCCCAAACAGTTTATGCCAAATCCTGAGGAAAAAGCAACAACAGCTATGCCAAATGCGCTTAAAACATTATGGGTTGGAGAGGCTATAACATAAACTGCGCACACAATAATAACAGTTGCTATATTGATTGTTGATGCAAAATATAGCTTTGTTCTTACGAGCAAATTTGCCGATAGCGGCAAAGCTTTAAGGGTGAAAAGGTTTTTTCCCTCTCTTGATATTCCAACCATTGCTATTTGGTTTGTGGCTCCCACCATAATTGATATGATATACGACACAAAACCGATAGCGTACAACTCTGACCTTTCTGGCGTTGGGCCTATATTTTCAATAGAGCCCGTACCTATTAAGAAAAAAATTATTATTGGGCCAATTATTACTCCCATAAGGGAATTAACAAGCAACATAGGGGTATTGACCAGGGTCTTTATTTCCTTTTTCAAAATAGATGACTTCAAGCCCGTAGAGGTATAGACAAGCTCCTTATTGAGTTTTCTTTGAGATGAACCTCCCTCGCCTTCTATGATAACCGATATTCCCTTTTTGTAAAAAGCCGAGGACAATAAAATTGCAAGCAAGCCAAGAACCAAAATCCCACCTAAATAAATAAGTAAGTTTAAGGCTATTTTTATCCCAAACATCGCTTCAACAAAAGGCTTATTGAAAATTGTTAATGCTTTAATGGAATTCACTAAAGTTATGACCTGATT
>CAZVHD010000173.1:0-4245 GCA_964626765.1 uncultured Christensenella sp. | reverse complement strand
CAGCGGTAGAAGGCGCAAATAACCTCAAAAATATATTTGTTCAAGATGAAAATGAATTATATTTTGACGATGACGGTGTATTTTATAGCGAAGACAGGCTGTTACACTATCCCAAAGACAGAACACACGCCACATACGCTGTTGTTAACGGAACAAAATACATTGAGGAGAATGTATTTTCAAACACAATGCTTTTACATATCGTTTTGCCTCAAAGCCTTATAGAAGCTAATCAAGCTTTTGAAAACGCTCTTTTCAATTCGGTATCAATGTATGCCGATATTCCAATAGGTAATATTTTTGAAGACACTAATATCATAAGAGAACTCATCGTGAAGGGTGAAAAAGTTACAGATAACTTTGCCTGTAATTCAAAGATGCTTAAAGTTACGATTGAAGACGGAGTTCGGGAAATTGGGGTTGACGCTTTCAAAGAAAGTCTGTTGGACGAGATTATCTTTCCAAGTTCATTAAAAATCATTAAAGCCGGAGCGTTTAAGTCGTGTCAATTCTTAGACAGCGTAACCTTTGAAGATGAATACACGCTTACGGAAGTTGGTATGGAGTCATTTTATGATACATTGTGGTATCAAAATCAAACACAAAACCAAATTATATACATTGGCAACATAGCCTACGGATACAGCGGAGAAATGGCTGAGGATACCGCCGTGGCGATTAGAGAAGGCACAACCTCGATTGCTGACGCCGCCTTTAAGGACATGACAAATATAGACTCAATCAGTTTGCCTTTCTCGCTTGAAAAAATCGGAGAGTATGCTTTTGAAAACCTAGAAAACCTCACACAAATTACACTTAATGAAAATCTCACAACAATTTCCGAGGGTGCTTTTTATAATAATTCATCTTTGGAAACAGTTATGTTTTCCGATAGTATTGAATACATAGGAGATTATGCTTTTAGCAGCGCAACAAGTTTAAGCTCAATCATATTGCCCCGGGATTTGAAACATATAGGGAAAGAGGCTTTTTATAATAACACCAGCCTTACGGCGGTTCTTATACCCGAAGATGTTGAATACATTGGAGAAAACGCATTTTATGGCGGAGCTGCCTTAGATAGTATAGGTTTTGAGAATATTAACAATTTGGAGAATATGGGACAGGGTGTTTTTGATAATACCTTGTGGTACAATAATAGTTCCGATGGGGAAGTTATAATTTCCGGAACAAACGCAATCTATAAATACAAAGGTGAAATGAGCTCTCAGTACTTTATGGAAAGCGATATCACAAGAATTCTTCCATACGCTTTTTCCAATCAATCTTCACTTTCAACCCTTAGATTAAATGAAGATTTGAAATGGATAGGAGACTATGCCTTTGAAAACTGCGAGAATTTATCGGAGGTCTATAATATTAGTACAGATATGGAGCTTAATCACATAGGAAAAGGAGCTTTTTCAGAATGCTCATCCCTAAGCCGATTTACTATACCAAGACAGCTTGCGTCTTTTGACCTATCAGTATTTGAAAATTGCAACAGTCTTTCAGTAATAATGGTGGACGATGAAAGCAATAGCCCTTATTACAATGTTTCCGGCGGAATTCTTTATAACAATGATTTATCAGAACTTATTTTTGTTCCGATGGGCCTTAGCGGAAGTATTACGATAGAAAACACCATAACTGAAATACCGCAAAGAGCTTTTGAAAATAGAAATTTGATAACATCAATTGTTATACCAAGAGAAATTGAAAAAATTGGTGAAAGAGCTTTTGCAAACACCGCCTTATTGACAAATGTTGAATACGAAAGTAACAGCGCGCTTGAAACTATTGATAAAAAAGCATTTTATAATTGCGCAGTTGAAATAATGAAAATTCCAAGAAGAGTCAACTTTATTGGCGAAGACGCTTTTAATTATTCTTCGGGTGTTGAAATTGTTTTTATGGGTGATATACCTCCTCAAATAGAAGGGGACATAAGCTCTAACACAAATTTCTACGCGCCCAGAGACAAGCTTTCCCTATATCGAGATAATATTGATTTTACAAATATCTTTCCCTCAAGAGTGCGGGTGTCTTTTATGGTTGATATGAAAGAGTATCGTTATTATGAAGTGGCATATGGAAAAGCTATCTCAGATATTCCTAAAGCGCCGCAAAAAACAGGTTATGTAGGATATTGGGAAGAAGATTCCTTAAATCTTGTGAAAAATGAAACAAACGAAGAATTTATTGACCTTTATGAAGATGTTGTTATCAAAGCTATTTATACCAGAAAAACATATACCGTTACATTCAACCATAATCAAGGGGGCGTGACTCACCAAGAAAATTATAAGTATAATGACAGCCTTTCAGATATCCCCGAAGCCGTATCGGCACAACATTATATGTTCCTTTTCTGGACAGAGGATACGGACACATTGGATGAATTTGGCTTGCAGAAGATGCCAGCAAGAAATATTGAGCTTTACGCTGTATGGTATGAATTTGATTATACGCTTCACTCAGAAAGTCAGACCTATTCCGTAAGACCCGCCACAAGCAATCAAATAACACCTGAAACAATAATTATTCCAGAGGAATATGACCTCAAACCGGTCACTAAAATAGCGGCAAACGCTTTTGAGGATAATGAAAATATAACATCCATATCTATACCAAATTCAATTGAGAAAATTGGAGAATTTGCATTTGCATCTTCCACGCTTAAAAATCTTATTGTTGAACAAGACTCTAATCTTAGTGAAATAGGCGAACATGCTTTTTCATCAAGTCAAATTGAGAATTTTTCATTTGACGGGGAATTGATAATAGGGCAAAAGGCCTTTTATGATACCGATAAACTCAAAGATATTAACATAAATATAAACTTTATGGAAAGTGGCAGTTATATTTTTGAAAACGCTATAAGTCTTCAAACCGCCTTAGTTTTCACAGAACAGACAGGGGGGCTATCAGCTTCGGTTGGCCTGTTTAGCGATTGTCATTCATTGACGAATGTTACCTTGCCAAACGAGATTGAATACATAAATGAAAATACTTTCTTTAATTGTTACAACTTGATGGATATAAATCTTGAGAGCGTGTATTTTATTCATAATTCAGCGTTTGAAAACTGTTTTTCACTTGAAAGCATTGAGCTTAATGAAGTCGAATACATAGGACAAAGAGCTTTTTATGGTTGTGAAAATCTTCAGAATATTGATATTGGAAACGGTGAAACTAGCGCTACAATAGATGAATTTGCTTTTTACGGATGCGATAGTTTAAGCCATTTTGTGGTTCCCTCCAACACAAATTCCATTAATGAAGCAGCTTTTGAGAACACAAATATTGACCATATATATGTTATGGAAAGCGATGACCCAGCATTTGGAAGCATGAATTTAAGTATAGCTTCTGATTCTTTGCCAACAGATACAATAATTTATGTTGGAGACAATCTGGATTATAACCAAAACCAATGGCAGCAATGGACTGTTCAATTATACAGAGGTATTGTTAATGATTTTGTAGTAGATATAGACAATATGATTTTGAGATATATCGGACAAAGCGATGTCGTGGAAATGCCTGAAAGAATAGGCACCGACTGGATAAGTGGTATTAAGAAAGAGGTCTTTGCAAACAGTCAAACAGTCGAGCAATTGACACTGACGCCGTCTTTAATTCAGTTTATCGACAATGGAGAAATTTTCTCTTATGCCTCGGGTCTTAATTACATAGATTCTCCCGACAGCGTAAACGGAGTTCTTTACAATCAAGACAAATCAACCGTTATAGCGTATCCGGTGAACAAAGACAACAGTATCTTTGAAATTGATAGTACTGTTACAGCTTTTGCCGATTATGCCTTTATGGGAGCGAAAAAACTGACAAGTCTTATCATAGACAACCCGATTCCCCCTCAAATAGGACAAAACACATTTGCTTTAATAAATAGTAATATGAAAATATATGTTCCCTCAAACGCTGTTGACACCTATAAAGATGCGGATATTTGGCAAAATTATGAAGACATAATATATCCTGATGTTATAGGCTACAATGACTTTGTCTTTGTAGAGCATGCCGAGGGATTGGAACTATCACAATATCTTGGTAGCAGTCAAACAATCAGTATTCCGCTTTCTCTCAACGGTATGAATGTGGTATCAATAGGCGATTACGCTTTTTATAACACCCCAATAAAATCCGTTGATATACCAACAAGCGTTAAATATATTGGCAATTATGCTTTTGCAAACAGCATTAATCTTGAAAGCATAACTT
>CAZVHD010000172.1:0-4259 GCA_964626765.1 uncultured Christensenella sp. | reverse complement strand
GCCTTGAGATTATTAAGGATATGGCGGTTTGTGAAAAATCCAAGATACAAAAAACAGTATCAAAAGATATATTGGAAGCAAGAAAGCTTATAGAGATTGAATCGGCAAAAAAGGCCGCCGAGATATGTGACAATAAAGATTTGAAAAAGCTTTTTGATATAGTGGAAAGAGAAGAGGCTTTAATAAATGAAAAAAGCGATGATTATAAAAAAATAGCGGTTAATGATTTCAGATTCCATTATTTTCTGACAAAGATGTCTAAAAATATGGTCTATCACGCTGTTATGAATTCGTTTATGGATACGGTAATAGAAATGACAAAAGTCTTTTACAAAAACAATATCTCTTATTTTAGGGAGCATGTCAAAAAACATAGGCTTATATCTGAAGCCATAAGCCGAAAAGATAGTCAAGAAGCTGCAAGAATACTTGAAGAAATTCTTTTGCATTGGAAGTAGTATAATATCTATAATGATAGATAAGGAGGCCTGTTATGAGTGAAATAAAACAGCCAAAGAATTTAACGCCAAGAATAGAATGGTTGAGAAACTATTATTTTGAAGGGGTGAAAAGGCCTTGGAACAATGAATATAAGGTATTTACAACAGGAGAAGAATACGACGAGATTTATAACGAGCTCACCTATTACATAGTGCCTGAAACCTATGCTTTTTTTAATACTTTCAAAGGCGGGCTTCCCCAGATAGCAAGAAAAATTGAGCCGCCGGAAGGTTTTTATAAAAAGAGCATTGCCGAAAGGCGGGCTTGGTTCATAAAAGAGGCCATAGTAAATAGAGTGCCAAAAGATGTGCTTCCGGGAGATTTACTGGCAGGCTCAAATTTCAATGTTTTTGCAAGTCATTGCCACACCAAAAAAGAAAACAAGGAAAGAGCCAAAATCCTATATGGAAAAGATGGGTTGAGACAAAGAACATTTAAGTTTCATGAAAGAGGTTTTGGCAACTGCGGAGCTACCAGCGGACATCTTATTCCTGACTACGCCACTATCGTGCAAAAAGGGTTTAAGTATATTATAGAAAAAATAGACAAAGAATATAAAAGTCTTTCCAAATCTCAAAAAAGAGGGCATAAGGGAGCCCAGCTCAGAGCCATGAGAGAGGCTGCGACGATGCCTTGTGAGCTTGCAAAGAAATATTCACAAAGGCTCAAAGAAATGGCAAAAGAGGAAAAGAACAAAAATAGAAAACTAGAGCTTGAAACCATGGCAAAAAATCTTGAGGTTGTGCCTTATGAGCCTGCAACAGATTTTTGGCAGGCTGTTCAATCTCTTTGGCTTACGCATATGTTAGTTATGACCGATGAGAATTATCCCGGGCCGGGAGTATCATTTGGAAGATTGGACCAATATCTTTATCCTTATTACAAAATTTCCAAAGAACAAGGAATGACAGACCAATTTATGAAAGAGATATTGGAGTGTATGTGGGTGCACTGCAACACAGTTTATGACGCCCAAATAAAAGTGGGAGCCAATCAAGGGATAACCGCCGGATTTGGACAGTTATTTATGATAAGCGGCGTGGGAGACAAAGCTCAGGATATGACCAATGAGTTGAGTTATCTTTTCTTGGATGTGATTGACGAGATGAGCCCCATACTTGAGCCCAAGCCCAATATAAGACTTCATAAAAACACCCCCGACAAGCTTTTGAAAAGAATTGTGGACATGGTGGGCGAAAGTCAGGGAGCGCCCTTTCTTTTGAATTTTGACGAAAGGTCAATGGCGGGGCTTTTGAGACAGGCAAAAAAGAGCGGCAAAGAAAAGTACATCAATAAAAGCAATGTTTGGGATTATGCGGCTGTTGGCTGCATGGAAAACACAATGGTCGGAAATGACCGTTCGGGAACGGTGGATATTAACATCAACCTATTGAAGGCTATGGAATTGACATTGGGCAAGGGATATGACATGAAAGAATATAAAGACATCCTTTGGGGCAAGGTTCATGCTCCCAAAAAACATAACGACAGCCCAGACCCCGAGACTTTTGAGACTTTTGAAGATTTTTATAAGGCTTTTGAGCAGCAGACAAGATATATTGTGGCAAAGATAGCTCTTCTATATGACGAGAGCGAAACGGTTAGGGCAAAATTTCATCCTACGCCTTATCTGTCATGTCTTGTGAAAGGATGCATAGAAAAAGCAAAAGATATAACCAAAGGCGGAGCCGAGCTTAGATATGTGACGGTAGAGGGTGTCACTTTTGCCACCACAGTGGACAGTTTGCTTGCGGTCAAGTATTTGGTATATGACAAAAAAGTATGTTCAATGAAAGAATTAATTAAAGCTCTGAAAAATAATTGGAAAGGCAATGAAAAACTTCAAATGATTGCCAAAAACAAAGCGCCCAAGTATGGTCGGGACGATGACAATGCCGACGAAATGGCGCGAAAATTTATGGAATTTTGGTCAGAGCAAGTATGGAAGTATAAAACCACGGTGACCGATGTTCAGATGAGGCCGGGAATGCTGAGCTGGAATTACTGGGTGGGCGACGGATATATACTTGCCGCCAGTCCCGACGGAAGAAAATGCGGACAGTTTTTATCCAACGCCATTTGCCCAAGCAACGGAGCCGACATTAACGGGCCCACATCAAACATAAATTCAGCGGGCAAAGCTTTAGGCGGCAAAGACGATAAGAGCGGAGATTACCAGGATTACATAAATTATTTGCCTAATGGCGCGAGCCATACAATAACCCTATCCCCTTCTTTAATGAGAGATGATATCCACAAGGAAAAACTTATGGCGTTTTTGAAAGCCTATGTGGAAAATGGAGGTACGGCGCTGCAAATAAATGTTTTGGATGTAAACACTCTTATTGACGCTCAAAAAAATCCCTCCGAATACAAGCATTTGCTTGTCAGAGTAACGGGATACAACGCATATTTCACATCCATTGGAAGAGAACTGCAAAACGAAATCATAGCAAGAGAAGTGCATAACAAGCTTTAAGGACGGATTATGGAAACATATATTTTAGACATACAAAAGATGTCAACAGAAGACGGACCGGGAATAAGGACTACGGTTTTTTTCAAAGGTTGCAACCTTAAATGTAAGTGGTGTCAGAATCCCGAATCAATACCTTTTTACAGACAAAAATATTGGGTCAAAGACAAGTGTATAGGCTGTTTAAGCTGTAAGGAGGCTTGCGAAATAAATGCGATAGATTTTGATGAAGAAGGTTTGAAAAAGGACGATAAGGTATGCAATTTTTGTCTTAAATGCGCTGAGGAATGTCCCACGAACGCTATTGAAGTCAAGGGCAGGAAAATAGAAATACAAGAGCTCGTAAAAGAACTTATGAAAGACAAAGTTTTTTATGACAAGAGCAACGGAGGAGTTACGCTTTCGGGCGGAGAGGCTGCGCTTCATTGGGAATACGCCTATGAGCTCCTTAAAGAGCTCAAAAAAAGGGATGTCCACACCGCTTTGGACACAGCGGGATGCTATCCCTATAGAATATTGCAAAAGCTATTGGAATATACCGACCTTATACTGTATGACATAAAGCATATAGACAACGAAAGACACAAAGAACTTACCGGAGTGGAAAACAAACTTATTTTGCAAAACGCCAAAAGGCTTGGCAGTCTTGAAAAGCCCGAAATTTGGGTCAGAACACCTATTATACCTGACGCTACTGA
The DNA here is from genome assembly GCA_964626765.1 of uncultured Christensenella sp. Lineage (GTDB taxonomy): Bacteria > Bacillota > Clostridia > Christensenellales > DTU072 > DTU072. The sequence goes on along the minus strand of CAZVHD010000172.1, from coordinate 584 downwards.
TAGCGAGGAGAACATAAAGGGTATAGGCAAATTCATAAAAGAACATATGAAAAACATAGAAAAATGGGAGCTTGTGGCCTTTAACAACCTATCCAGAGAAAAATACAAACTTTTAGAAAAGCAGTGGGAATATAAGGACACACAGCTTATGGAAAAGGAGAAAATGCAAAAACTGACGGAATTGGCAAAAAAATATCATAAAAACGCTACTTGGTCAGGAGCGACTAGGGTGGAGGTATAATTATGACAAATGTTATAGGTGAAAAGGACAAAGAGAAGTTTGCGGTTACAGGGAAATTAGGACTGATATCCACAGTGGGAGAAAAATATCCGCATATCTCTTTGATTTCATCAATTCAGGCAAAGGATGAAAAAAAGATTATGTGGGGACAGTTTTCCCATGGGCTTAGCAAAGTAAACCTTGCCAAAAACCCCAAAAGCGGTTTTATGGTTGTGAGCTTAGACAAGAAATGGTGGCGGGGACTGGCTGTTCATGCCGGAGATAAGGACACGGGAGAAGATTTTGATAGGTATAACAATCAACCGCTTTTCAGGTACAATTATTATTTTGGCATAGAGAAAGG
>CAZVHD010000171.1:0-4305 GCA_964626765.1 uncultured Christensenella sp. | reverse complement strand
GTTGTGTTTGAAGAACAGACAAAGCCTGAAGAAAAACCCAAAAGCAAGCATTCTGATATCCTTATTGAGGGCTTTGATGATTTCTTGATACGACTCTCACATTGCTGCAACCCCGTTCCGGGCGATGACATAGTAGGTTATATCTCAAGAGGCAGAGGCGTAAGTGTGCACCGCTCCGATTGCGCCAACATGAAAAACATCCCTAAAGAAAGACTTCTAAAGGCCAGTTGGGCAAACATCTCCGATAACACTTTCAGAACTATGTTAAAAATTGATTGCATAGACAGAAATGGTATTTTGGGTCAGATTTCTGCGACAATATCCACTTTGAAAATACCAATAACATCAATGAACGCAAGAGTAACAAAACCCGGAGAAAAAGCAATCATTAATATTGGCGTGGAAATAAAAGACTTAAATGATATCGAATTATTAATAAAAAAAATAAAAAATATTGATGGAGTGCACACTGTGCAACGAAGTAACTAACGAGTGTACAAAAATCCATTTACAATTTATTTACTTTATAACTTTTGTATTGACTATTCTTAATTAAGCAATTATAATTGATTTATATATATTTTTGAGGTCTTAAAAAGAATGAAGAAACAACTTACAAAAGTACAAAAGAGAATTCATTCTCAAATTTCAAAAGACATCAAGGTGACAATTGAAAACAATTGTATAGTCTTGAGAGGCGAATTGGATAATTGGGATGATGTAGTTAAGGCTGGAAGGCTTGCGGTCAACAAGAATTTTTATGGCGTCATAAACGACATAAAATTAAAAGGGTTTGACCTTAAGATTAAAAGCCCTAAAACTGAAGATAAGCTCTATCACAACCAAAAACCCGATGTTCTTGTTGTTGGAGCGGGAATTGTGGGATGCGCCACGGCAAGAGAACTTGCAAAGTATAAACTCAATGTTATGGTCTTAGATAAGGACTATGATGTGGCGATGGCGGCGTCATCAAGAAATGACGGGGATATCCATGTTGGTATTGACCTTATGCCCAATATGAAAAAATTTCAGTACAATAAGCGAGGAAATAAGATGTACGACAAGCTAAGCAAGGAGCTTGACGCTGATTTTCATAGAACAGGACATATCATATTATTACATAAAAAAAGAGAAAAATATTTGATTTATCCCCTTATTAAATTAAAAGCTAAGTATTTGAAAATTCCCGGTGTAAAGTATATGGACAGGGATGAGCTTTTGAAAATCGAGCCCGGGGCGCCTTCATGGGCGACAGGCGGAGCTTTTATGCCTACGGGAGGAGAGATATCGCCTTATAAGTTTACGGTAGCTTTTGCTGAAAATGCCGCTGAAAATGGGGTTAAGTTTTGTTTCAACACTATTGTAAGAGATATGAAGGTAGAAAACAATCAAATAAAAGAGGTCATAACCAATCGTGGTGTGATATATCCTAAAGTTGTTATTAACTGCGCGGGAGTATTCGCAGATAAGATTGCCGATATGGCAAAGGACAGAACTTTTACTATTCATCCCAGAAAAGGAACAAATCTCATTCTGGACAAAAAGTGTTTTAATTATGCTCAGACCTCAATGAATAAATCTCCTTTTACAAAATTAAAAGGTGAAATAACCGAGAGCAAAAAGGACAAAAACACAAAAGGCGGCGGAGTGGTACACACCGTTGACCAAAATGTGCTTGTGGGTCCCACAGCCGTTGAAACGCCTTATAGAGAGGATAACACAACAGACAAAGAAAGCATAGATATCGTTATGAAAAAAATGAGCAGAGTCGCCGAAAAGATGTCATACGCCGATGTCATAACATATTTCAGCGGTACAAGAGCGCCAACTTATGAAGAAGATTTTGTTATAAGAAAGGGCATATTCACAAAAAATATTGTACAAGCGGCTGGTATACAATCTCCCGGACTGACTGCCGCTCCCGCTATTGCCGAGGATGTCGCAAAGTGGGCCGCCGAAATTATTGGGGATGTTTTGCCCAATGAAAAATTTAATCCCATAAGAAAAGGTGTTCCTCATTTGACAAAGCTTTGTAGCAAAGAAAGAAATAAGCTTATAAAAGAAAATCCCGACTATGGTGAAATTATTTGCAGATGCGAGGAAGTGTCAAAAGGTGAAATTCTTGATTCATTGAATTCGCCTATTCCCGTGTATAGTCTTGACGCCATAAAAAGAAGGGTAAGACCTGGTATGGGAAGATGTCAGGGCGGATTCTGTTCGCCTTTGGTGATGAAAATACTTGCCGAACACAAAGGAGTAAAGATTGAGGATATTCCCAAGGCTAACGAAATGAGTTTTGTGCTTTATGGAGATACAAAGGGGGATAGTTCAAATGAATAAATATGATGTGGTTGTTATTGGGGCGGGACCCGCAGGCGTTGCGGCATCAATCGCAGCCGACAAACAAGGCAAAAAGGTTTTCTTAATAGAAAGAGAAGCCCGTCTTGGCGGAATTCTTAAGCAATGCATTCATGACGGTTTCGGGCTCATAAGATTTAAGCAAAGGCTTTCAGGTCCTGAATATGTAGAAAATACAAAAGTAGAGTTTGTAACCCTTACTTTTGTGTGTGATATTCAAAAAAAGGGCGATGAATATATTTTACATTTAGTAAATAGAAAAGGCGTTTTTGAGGTTGTTGCAAAGACAATTGTTCTTGCAACAGGATGCAGAGAAAGGACTGCAAAACAAGTATTTATTCAAGGAACAAGACCTTCGGGAATTTTTACTGCAGGAACCGCTCAGTATTTTGTAAATATCCTTGGCAAGATGCCTTCAAAAAAATGTGTAATATTAGGAAGCGGTGATATAGGACTTATCATGGCAAGAAGGTTGACTCTTGAAGGAGCCAAAGTAGAAGGCGTATATGAGGTCAAGTCCTCGCCTTCGGGTCTTACAAGAAATATAGCGCAGTGTCTTGACGACTATGACATACCCCTACATCTTTCTAATACAGTGACTAAAGTATATGGAGAAAACCGTCTTGAGGCGGTTGAGGTCAGTCAAGTTGATAAGAATATGAGACCCATAAAAGGTACTGAAAGAAAAATTGATTGTGACGCTCTTGTACTTTCCGTAGGATTAATTCCGGAAAATGAAGTTGCGGATTCCTTAGATATACCTTTGGACAACCGAACCAAAGGTCCAACAGTAGACCAAACCTTGATGACAATGAAAGAGGGTGTATTCGCCTGCGGCAACGCTCTACATGTTAATGACCTTGTGGATTATGTTAGCGAAGGGGCGGAAATTGCGGGAGAAAATGCGGCAAAGTATAAAAAAACTGATAGAAGGCTCATAGATATTGAGATTGACAAGCGATTTTTATACATAGTGCCTCAAAAAATTGATGTGAACTCTCTTCTTGATAATATAAAGATATATTTCCGCTCAAAAGACGACCTTGACGATGTCAATGTGGTGATTTATATTAACAACAAGAAATTCAAGTCAAGACGCTTTTTGCACTTAAGACCGCCTGAAATGGAGAGTTTGCTTATTAATTTATCAAAAGAAAATATATCTGCCGATACAAAGATAAAGCTAAGAATAGAGGATAGAAAATGAAAGAAATAATCTGTATTGTATGCCCTAACGGATGCCGAATGCAAATAAGCAAAGAGGGAAAAGACATAGAGGTAAAGGGCGCAAAGTGTCCAAAGGGAAAGGAATATGCCATTGCCGAGATGACAGACCCCAGACGAAGTATTGCCTCTACGGTAAAAACTATCTTTGAAGACGGGAGAGTTTTGCCTGTCAGAACCGACGGCGAAGTGCCCAAGGACAAAATATTTGAGCTTATGAAAATGATAAATAAAGTAGTAATTAAAAAAAGAATAAAAAGAGGCGATATAATACTGCAAAATGTTTTTGATACCGGTGTGAATGTGATTGCTACAAGCAGTATGCTTCAAAAGGGAGGTAAAAATGAGTAATCCTTTGATACTGGCTTTTGATTGTGGCACACAAAGCACAAGAGCTATTTTGTTCAACAAAAACGGAGAGATAGAGGGAAAGTGTAAAATACCCTTTGACCCGTATTTTTCTGAACAAGAAGGCTGGGCAGAACAGCATGCCGATTTCTACTGGGAAAAATTCGCTGAGACATCAAAAAAACTAAAAGAGAAATATCCAAATAAGTGGAAAGACATAAAAGCGGTTTCGGTCACAACCATGAGAGATAATTGTGTTTGTATTGACAAAGAAGGCAAGCCCTTAAGACCTGTTATACTGTGGCTAGATAGAAGGGAAGCTTCTGAGGTTAAAGTTCCCGCCCTCAATAAATTTATATTCAAAATGGGGGGCAT
>CAZVHD010000170.1:0-4305 GCA_964626765.1 uncultured Christensenella sp. | reverse complement strand
TATGCCAAGGCTTATTCAAATGGATCCCAATGTGTATGAGGCAGCGTTGGACTTGGGAGCCAGTCCAATAAAGGCGCTTTTTAAGGTGATAATCCCTATTATTTTTCCAGGAATTATTTCGGGGTTCGCTATGGCGTTTACCTTGTCTATTGACGATTTTATAATAACACAGATAAACAAGGGAACAACAACTGGTATAGATACATTGAGTACTTATATATATAGCTCACAGCATAACGCAAGAGGCCTCAATCCTTTCTGGTTTGCCGTATTCTCTATAATAATAGTTGTTGTTTTAGCTGTTTTGTTAATAATAAACTTAAATAAGCATATAAAATATTCAAAAAAGGAGAGAAAAAATGAAAAAAGCTTTTAGTGTGGTAGTTGTTTTAGCAATGGTTTTAGGCATGGTCTTGGGAATAAGTGTTTCCGGAGTGGCGATGGCTCAAACCGAAGAGCTCAAGATTTATAATTGGGCTGAGTACATGGATTTAGATTTGTTGGATGAGTTTGAGGATTATTATAACGAAAAATATGATACAAACCTCAATATAGTCTATTCAACATTTGATACAAATGAGGTTATGATAACAAATATAGTGTCAGGAGATGCGAATGTTGATTTAATCTGCCCAAGCGAATACGCAATAGAAAGACTTGCAAAAATGGGGGCTATAAAGAAACTTGATGATGCTCAAATACCCAATATCAGTAATATAGACTCAAGAATATATAATTTGGTTGACGATGTATTTGACGATTTGGTGGTGGATGGCAACCAAGAGCTGCTTTCCGACTATTTTGTGCCTTATATGTGGGGAACATTAGGAATTCTTTATAACACCGATGTAGTCACACAAGACGATATTGATAAGGGATGGGGTATATTTTGGAATGAGGCAAACAATAAAGACCTCAATAAAAAAATATTATTAAAAGATTCCATAAGAGATACCTTTGTAGCGGCTGTTATGTATCTTAAAGAGCAAAACAGACTTCCCGACGGCTTTGAATCAAAACCTATTCAAGAGCTTATAAACACTTTGGATGACGAACTTTTGGAAAAGGTTGAAGAAGTATTGATTGAGCAAAAAGAGTATCTTAAAGATTACGAGGTTGATTTTGGAAAAGACGAGATGCTTGCGGGCAGGGCGTTTATAAATCTTGCCTGGAGCGGGGATGCTCTTTGGGCGATGGAAGATGGAGATAATCTTGATTATTTTGTGCCCGAGTCAGGTGGCAATATATGGTTTGACGGATGGGCAATGCTTGAAAACGCTCCCAATGAAAGAGCTGCTTATGAATTTATTAACTATTTGTCAGATCCGGTTATGGCAATAAGAAATTCTATGGAAATAGGATATACATCAGCAGTAGACCCCAATATTCTCAGCGCTGACACCGAAGTTATGAGTATTATTAATGACAACGAATATGAGGTAGATGAGTATTTTAATGATGATATAAGATATCCTGAGTTCACGGAAAACCTTGGAGTTATGAAAGATTTTGGCGATATGAACGATAAAGCTGTTGCCATGTGGGAAAGAGTAAAAGCAGAAGGCAGTCTTACATGGGTGATTATAGTTGTCATTGTCGGAGTAATTCTTATTGGCGGAGGCGTAGTTGCTTTTATACTTGTTAGAAACAACAAAGGAAAAAGAAAGATAGAGGAATAAAAACTTTTGTAATAGACAAAAAAATAAAGACCGGATTATATGAAAATTCGGTCTTTACAATTTTAGCGGTGAACTTGTACTTACGAGAGTTTGAATATTATGGCGAATATAATAGTGATGGTGATAAGCTCTTATGCAAAAGCAAAAATTGACAAAGATAGCTCTTTTATGCTATATTAAATATATACTTTTATAGTTTAAGGAGATTTGATGAAAAGAACCTTCCTTTTATTTTTATTTTCTCTTATTGGCGCAATATTTTATTGCATTTTGATGGAAGGTTTTCACTATATTAATTTAATAATAGGCTTTGTGATATCTTTTTTTGGAGCAATAATTTTAATAGATGGTATAACAGGCAGATTATCCATTAAGACTATTTGGCAATATGTTAAGTATTCAATAAAGCTAATTTATAGTATTTATAAATCATCAATTATTGTTATTAAAGGTATTTTTTCTAAGAGCAATGATGTAGAGTTCATAGAAAAAGAGTGTGACAAAGAAATAAGTCCCGTGGCCTTTGCAAACGCAATAACTCTTTCTCCGGGAACTGTAACTGTGGATAAGGATAACAACACTCTTATTGTTGTTAGTTTTGACGAAAAAAGTTCAGGTGAAAAATGATAGAGGTATTTCTTTATGTGAATATGGTTTTCATCGCTTCTATGGTGGTTTTGGTGATTTTTTCCAAATCACCCTGGGCAAAAGTTTTGTCTAATCGCCTTTTGGTCACATGCCTTGTGGTTGAAATAGTATTATTTGCAATTTACACCAATTCATCATTTGCTCTTGATGTAGCGCTTGCTTTTGCTGTTTTGGGATTTGTGGACATACAGTTTTTGACAGTATTCTTAAGAAAAAAAGGAGAACTATAATGGTTGGAGAGATTATCGTAGCGATTGGGTTTGTTCTTTTTCTCATAGGAATTATTGGACAGTTCAGATACAAGACATTTTTCAAAAGGCTGATTGTTGCTTCTGTTATTGATTCGGCAGGTCTTATTCTTATATTCGTGGGGATAATAATAAGACAGGGTTTTTCTCCTTTTTCTCTTAAAGTATTTATTATAATGTTATTGATACTTGTCATAAACCCACTAGCTACACATAAGCTTGGCAGGTCTGCCTATCGTTCTGGACTTGGAGAAAATGATGACAATTAATATCGGTTTCTTAACTTCAATTATACTATTTATGCTTATTATTTTTGCATGTCTTATTGTTTTTACGCACAAACTTATAAATGCTGTAATTTATATGAGTACTTTTTCCATTTTATCGGCATTGGTTTTTTTGTTTTTAGGAGCGCCTGATGTAGCTCTTGCCGAGGTAGTTATAGGAAGCACTATCTCCACAATAGTGTTTTTGATAGCAATAAAGAAACACAGAATATTTGTATTGTATATAATCAACAATTACCCGAAAAATAATGAAATTCTGCAAGGCTTAAAGGATATTAGAAAAAAACTTGAGACATATTTTAAGGAACATGAAATTCAGCTCCATATAATTGACACCAACGATACTGCCGGCAAGTTAATGAGTAAAGAAGAGCAGAAGATTATTTTTGAAAACGATGAAACGAGCATAAAGGTTCATACCGATTGTGAGAATATTCATACCCAAAATATATATCAGCTTATTCAGCAGGTAAACTATAAATCAAACATAGATGTTCTTTGTGAAAATGTAAACTACGAAACGCCATATAAAGAGGAAGAAAATGACAAGGCATAAATTTACGGTTGTTATATTGTCTTTTGCGATGGCTGCGGCTATTTTTTCAGGTTATTTTCTACTTGGAGAAAGGTCATCTGCAATACTTATGCAAAAGGCTTTGGAAAATAATATGATGGATACCGGTGTAGATAATTTAGTTATGACAATATATCTCAATTTTCGTCTTTTTGACACACTTTTTGAAGCTATGCTGCTTTTAGTATGTGTTATGGGTGTTCAGCAGTTCTCAAGACCCAGCGAGCATGAAAAGAAATTTATAACGCAAAATGAAGTGGCAAGCCAACACGACAAAGAGTATTCTTCTCTTATGACACAAGGTCTCAAAGGCGTGTATATATTCGTTTTGATATTTGGAGTTTATTCTATTATATCGGGAATGAATTCTCCGGGAGGAGGCTTTCAGGGAGGAGGGATTGTGGCGGCAATAATAATGAGCGTTCATTTGTCTACCGGAAAAAGTCTTCTCACGGTGGAAAAGGCTATTGTGGTGGAAAAAGTTATGTTTATATTGTTGCTTGTGATTTCCACTTTGTTTTTGGCTTTTGGAAACTCGATATCAAACGAATTATACAGAATATTCCTTATTGTCTTGAATTTTATTATTGGCGTGAAAGTGTTTTGCGGATTTGTTATATTGTATCTTAGATTTATGCAAATAGGAAGAAATCTTCATGAATAGAAGGAGAAGGTATGGAACTTAATATTGTGGAAATTATGGCGCTTGCGCTTTTTGTTATAGCTTTTATGGGGCTTTTATGGAATAGGAGTATGATAAAAAGCATTATTTGCATAGCAATAATTGATGTTTCAATAATAATGTTTTTTATAGGAATAAATTATGAACAGGGAATGACCCCGCCCATCGGAAATACAGAGGGCGTTGC
>CAZVHD010000169.1:0-4313 GCA_964626765.1 uncultured Christensenella sp. | reverse complement strand
GATTATACTTTTGCCCGCTCCAGTTTCACCGCTAAGAATATTCAAACCTTTTCCCAACTCAATAGAAAGCTGTTTTATAAGAGCTATGTTTTTAATGTTTAGTGAAAGTATCATCTGTATGTCATCATTTCCTTTAATTTATTATAAATTATTTTTATATTCTCAATTGTTTTCACTATGACAACTATGGTATCATCCCCCGCAAGAGTTCCTACTATACTTGGCTCATTGAGTTTGTCAATTGCCATACAAGCGGAATTTGCGCTGCCCGCCACTGTTTTTAATATAATAAGATTCATGGCTGTATCAATAGAAATCACCGACTGTTTGAACAAGGCAAGATACCTTGACTGCTGATGATTAATTTCGGGATATATATATTTGTACTTATTATTCGATGCGGATTTCACCAGGCCCAAATCTTTTATGTCTCTTGATACTGTGGCCTGTGTGACCTTAAACCCAGCAGCAATAAGCTCTTGTGTAAGCTCTGATTGTGTTTCTATATCTTTTTCGCCTATGATTTGTAGAATTTTTGCTTGTCTTTTAGTTCTTATCATTTTTTTATTCCTATCACTTTTTCCAAATGTCCATTTTCTGTATGATATTGTTATAGAAATTATAAGATTTCAACCTTACAAAAGTAGCGGTAAGGCTGCTTTTTCTTATTTCTACCATTTCGCCTATTTTCATTTCTGCCTCATCCTCTCCGTCAACATTCAAAAAAGCGCAAGGGTCAGCCCTTAAAAGATAGAGCTTTACTACGCTGTTGTTGTTTATCACGAAAGGTCTTGAATAAAATGAATGTGGACAAATCGGAGTCATAACAAAAGCGTCTACATCAGGTGTCACAACAGGTCCGCCCGCAGAAAGCGAATAAGCTGTGGAGCCAGTGGGAGAGCTTATGATAAGACCGTCCGCCCTGACTCTGTCCACTAGCATATCGTTAACCATCAGGTCCAAATACACCATTTTGGTCTTTGACCCTCTAGATATGACAACCTCGTTTAACGCTGTATATGTTTTTCCTTTATAAGTTATATCAATAAGCGAGCGATATTCGTCTTTTGTTTGCTTTTTACAAATATCCATGATGGCGCTTTCAAGCTTTTCGGCTTCAATCTCGGTCAAAAAACCTATATTTCCAAGGTTTACAGCAAAGATACCACAATTATTCTTTGCGCAATCTTTTGCTACTCTCAAAACCGTGCCGTCCCCTCCGAAAACCACAATAACATCCGACACTTTCGCCAGCTCTTGATTAGGGAGATACTCACAATCATAACCTATTTCAATAAGTTCCTCGCTCATAGCGAAAGGAATTTTTAGCGATTTCAAAATCTCCGCTAGCTGAATGGTTATTCGTCCGTTTTCATCTCTTGTAAGATTAGTATAAATTCCAAACCGCATTAATTTAATCCACCTTGCTTTTTATATTATTATACATTAATTTATATATTAAGTACAATACATTTATAATTTTTGCATAATTATAAACCATTCTTTGTTTTTATTAGAAAAATATTCAAAAACTCCGCTAGTGTTTAAGACGAGAAAGCCCTCTTCCTTAATAAAAGTATAAATATTCTTTTCAATATCATTCAAAACCTTTTGACTTTTTACTATTCCCTTTTTTGTGAGATTTGATTTTTTTGTTTCAAACTGAGGCTTTATTAAAGCTATGATATAAGAATCGTTTTTCAAAAACTGTTTCATATTGGGAAGAATTTGCTTTATGGAAATAAAAGACACATCAATAACAATCAAATCACACTTTTGAGAGATATTGTCAAAGCTTATATATCTTGCGTTAAGCTTATCCTTAATTACTATATTTTCTTTTGATTTGAGCTCATCATCAAAAGCGCACTCTCCGACATCCACCGCGTACACTTTTTTTGCGCCCCTTTCAATAAGCGCCTTGGTGAAGCCTCCATTACTGGCGCCAATATCAATACAATCCATATCTTGTGGAGAAAAATTAAAATCGTCAAGCGCCTTTTTGAGCTTAAATTCACCCAATGAGGCATAATCATCTTTTTTTATCAAAGCTACTTCACTATTTGAATTAACCTTGTAACCACATTTTTTAACTTTTACATCTTCAACACAAACAAAGCCCATCTTAATAAGATTTTGGGCTCTGGATTTGGTCTTTGCCATATTCTTTTCAATCAAATATTCATCAAGTCGCATTATTTGACCTTTGGTTTGTCTTTTGGTCTGTAAAAAATGCTTATAACTCTGCTGGCAAAGAGTATCATTTCCTTGGAATTTTTCAAGGCTATCTTTTTGATAAATGCTTTGCCTCCAACTGTCAAAGCAGCAATAAAACTGGAAAGGGCTATATTAAAAACATAATTATACGGATTCTCACTTACCAATCTAACGATTATGGTTACAGCGTACGCGCCGCTAACAATACCGCAAATATCGCCTATGACATCGGCGCATATATTTGTAACTTTTTCTGCATTTTGAATAAGCTTTACCGCTATTTTTGCCGCAGGCACCTTTTTGGCGCACATAGACACAAGCGGAGGCAAGGCGCAAGCTGCTGCGGCAACGCCTATACCGTCAAAGGCGATGTTTATTAAAATCAAAAGCACCAATAAGAGCATTGATATAATAATATTTGTCTTTGATGCGGTTATCTCTGTAACAAAGCTAAAAATTAAAGATAGAAATAATGTAATAATAGTTATTTTAATAGCCCAAGTGTTTATTTTGGTCTTTTTCTTGTCTTTTTTCTTGTTATCATTATTATTTAAGTTTTCAAAATTATTGTCTTTTGCCATAATCCCTCAAAATAAATTCGGTGGTATAAGCTAAGTAAACCTTGCGTCATTGGTTCGGTAGGATTTCCCTGCAAGAAACTTGTCGTCACCGTACAAGCAGTTTCCTCTTAATCCTCGCAAAGCCGGATTACTCGCTGGCTTAACCGAATCACCACTAAGAACACACTGTAATCCTTAGCCTATAACAGTCTAGAAGTTTTCCTTAACAGCCTTTGCCTACGCTATCCTCTTTTGCAATAATGGTTTCATTTACAATTCGTAATACTCTTTTGGCCAAAAGAGCCTTGCGTTTTTAATAAAATCCGCCATTACCACTCAAGGCAAGCTACACTGCACACAGATTTTGCCGCGATGCAGGTTTAATCCCGCACAGTAGGGAACTTTCATCCCCACCGCTTTGGGTCTCCACGATATCTGGGTCGGCTCTTATATGCCATTATAAGACGCCCACATATCTTAACTCCCAGCACCAGCCCTAGTTTGGGCAACTAAAGCCAGCACAAGGAACTTCATCGATTTGCTCTTTAACGGTATTTTAACCCCGTCTTCACGCAGGCAGCAACTGACTAGAATACTGTGCCACCGTTTTGGATATATATAATAGCATACTAATTTATTTTATGCAATTAGATTTATGTTTTTCAAACTTTACAGAAAATTTTTCTTTGTTACAAAATTCATGGGTCATTGTTCAATATAGTCGTCATATATACCCTCTCTATTAATATAGTCCGAGGGTATTTCTGAAGAATCTATATCCGCTTTTATTTCAACATATCCTATGGGTATAGTGATAGTTTCGTTGCTTGGCATAAGTTTAATGTCAGCATAAAGAGGAAATTTTTCTATATAATAATTAAAGCTGCTTAATCGATTAAGAGAAAAACTTAAATATAGCCTTTTATCTTGTTCAGCAAAAATAAGCTCATCATTATGTTTTATATCATTTGGGTCAAGGGAGAAATATTCTTCAACGATTTCCTCAATATCCTCTCCTGTTTGTATATTTTGTATTTCAAGAGATGTTATCTCGTTTATTAAATCGGAATATTCAGGCTTGGAAATATATAACCTCTCGATAGCAACCGTAGTAATATCCGGGGACAAAGTATACGCTTGCGCTGAATTATCGTTATTAATAGTTTCATCCTCGAAAAGATGTCCTCCACCGGCATAATAGATTTTGCTCTGTTCTGTGTATGATTTAACAAAATCAACAGTAATATCCACCTTAACCTCAAATATTTCACCACGCGCTTCGACTTTTACATAATCAAAAATGGCGGTTTCTCCCCATGCAGTTTGCTTGAACTCTTGGGAAAAATCAAACTTTAAGATAAACAGGGATTTGAAGTATTGGTTGCCGTCTTCTTCGTGAACTAGTGCGCTTGGCGCATGCTGATTTTGTTGCTCTATTGCAACTTTCTCAGCATTATGCCCCACTCCTTCAATAATGTGAGGATGCTCATAGAATATTCTGTCATTAGTAACAGGGTCATTATCCTCACGCAAATT
>CAZVHD010000168.1:0-4320 GCA_964626765.1 uncultured Christensenella sp. | reverse complement strand
TGTTGGAGATAAAAGACGGTCTTATAATTCCCAAGGCACAAGGGGTTTGTGATGTGTATGCAGAGGATTTAGAAAGCAATAAAACAGATACCATAAGACTTGAGGTCAAAAAAAGGGCAAGGTCTTTTCAGCTCAACCATACCAATATGGATAATCTCAAAGGCATAAAGCAACAAAGAGTATGGGCTATGAATTGGCTGGATGAAAACAACCTTACAAATACTTATTCTTTGGGATATGATAAAAATACACTTTATCCTGAGTCTGCGGACATAAAGCTGATATGGGATGTAGATAACGAAGAATACGCAGATATAGACAGTCAGGGCAATATAAGTTTCAAACCACAAAGCGCAGGAAATGAGATTACAGTTACCGCAACGGTTATGGTTCATAGTATTATGACGGATATGCAAAGAACTTACACATTCAAAATGGTTGATGATATTGAGGCGATAAATGCATATTCAAGAGATGAGTTCAAAGCTGTAATAGAAAAAGGAGCTCTTGAAAGAGCGGTCGTTTTGCAAAGCGATTTGGACATGAAAAAGGATGAGATTGATGTGACCAACAGCATTTATGGAAACGGATTCTTAATGAACTTTGCTTATGATGACAGTATGGGAAAAAACGATGACGCCCTAAGCGTAGAGGGAAATAATATTGATGAAAGTATAGATTTATTAATTTTTGAAAATTTCACCATACAATGCGGGGATGAATATAAATTGGGTCAGGACAAAGGTAACGCTATGTTTTTGATAGACCTTAAGACTAAAACCATAATTAGAAATATAATCTCCAGATACGCTTGGAATGGCGTACATTTAGTTGATAATAAGGAAGTCATTGTTGAAGGAAGCATTTTGGGTAATACCGGGTTTGCCGCGGTTTATATCGGTAACAGTTATTATGATACTGATGAAGAAAAACATAAGATTACATTTAAGAATATAGTATTCAGAGAAACAAGCTGCGCCTCAATTATCATTGCTCCCAAATCTTCCGATACAAAAATTACAGACAAGAATTATGTTCCTGACATAATTTTTGAAGGGTTTGTTGATAGCTATAACTGGAAAAAAGTAGAGGAGTTGAAAAAAATGTTCGAGGGCTTTGAAGCTTCAATGTTTGGAGATTTTTCAGCTATAAAGTCTTTTATGGATAATCTTATGGATGAATTAGTGACAAACATCCTAACAGACGAACAGAATAGTCAAATTGTTTATATTGACGATAAAGGCGAGACCTGGGTGAGTATGAACATGTTTTGTTTGGGATTAAATGAATATATTGACGATGAGAGCTTTATTTTTGAAGATGAAGATAGTTTTGAAATGGTACCGGTATATCTTCCCTCATTTTTGATAAATAGCTTAAAAATGTTTGTCAAATATAAATTGGACCATCCATGCTACTTTATGATATATAAATTTGACGGGGAAAACAATCCCAAAATTAAACCACGAGACGCCTGTCCGGAAAACGAAGAATTGTTCAATAGGCTCAAGGGGGAATAAGAAAAGGCTTGCAAATGTATTATAATTATAATATAGTATAAATAATTAATAAATGAAAACTGTTAAGGAGGATATTATGGCGGCAAGAAAAGGATGTTGCATAGGCGGATGCCTTATGAAAATATTGATAACAATAGTCATTATTGTTGTACTTATCGGTGGAGCCCTATGGTGGGTTTCTAATCAAACTCCTGATGAATTAGGTTTTGCAGATACTGATTTTGGCGGAACAACTTTAAGAGAGATGGGCCTTGCAGAAATGAAAATTAAAGATTTGATATCTGTTATAAGAAATCTTATGAAGCCCGATGAAACTCAAATAGTAACAAATCCGTATGACCTTGAGGAAGACAAAGAAGGGGCTGATACGAATACTATTGCAGCAGGTATTCCTATGGACGGAGAGGACCCTGATTATATGTTCTTATTGGGGGATGAGCCTTTAACAACTGAAATCCCTCTTTTGTTGGAATACACTGATACAGAGATTGCCTATATTATGGATACTATAATAGGCTATTCTGAGGAATATGACGAGGATGTGGAAGTGATAAGGGATATGAACGCATCTTTGGTTCAAGTAGAAATAAACAAAGCCAGCATATCCACTGTGGAAATGATGCTTGCTGTTGATATATCTTCGATAAAGGAAGATATTCCTATGGGTGGCGGACTTTTGCCAGACAGGATTTATCTTAACAGTGTGAATAAACTTGAAGTTGATTCAAGCGGTATCATTTCAACAGAATCACAAAACATAGAAGTAAACGGTATGACCGATGAAACATCCACGGCCGTAATTAACGCTCTTCTCAGCGCAGTTGACGAGGATAACGAAGAAGACCCTGTGGAGTTCTTTAACGATGCGTTCGGAGCTGTATTCAAAAAAGTAGTGAACAATATCGGATATGTGGGAGTTGCTGATTTGGATACAAGCGACCAAGTTATAGAGCTCACAATTGAGTACGGAGAAGATGGCATAGAAGATAATGTTATAACTCTGATAACAAGAGAGGAAGAATGATTATAGGCATAATTATCGCTATGCCAGAGGAGATGGCGCCTTATAAAAAGCATATAGAAGAAATTGATACTCATTATGGTAGAGAATTTCATAAAGGCAATATAGGCGATAATAAAATAGTTATATGCCTTTCGGGGATAGGAAAGGTTAATGCGGCTTTTGCCACAACAATATTGGTGGAGAAGTATAAGCCTGAACTTATTATCAGTACGGGTGTGTCCGGAGGTTTGGGACAGAAAAAACCAATGGACATTGTTGTAGCTCAAAATATAGTCCAGCATGATGTTGACACATCGCCTTTGGGAGACCCTAAGGGCATGGTAAGCACTATAAAAAAGATATATTTTGAGACATCAAAAAGCCATACCCAAAAGATATATGACAGCCTTGAAAACGCATCTTTGGGAACTATGGCCTGCGGCGACCAGTTTGTGGCGGGCAAAGAAAAGTCCCAAGAAATCGTCAATACCTTTGGAGCGATAGCCTGCGATATGGAAAGCGGAGCTATCGCCCAAGTGGCGTATATAACTAATACTGAATTTGTGGTTATAAGAGGAATTTCAGACAGCGCCGATGAGCTTGCTTCAATGGTTTTTTCCGAATTAATCCTAAAAATCAGCCTTATTACTTATAATGCGGTAAAAAAAGTTATTGAAAAATTGTAATTATACAAAATATACTTAGATATAGGACAAAAATGAAATTAAAAAACATAATAACCAGATATAATTTATTCTTCTCTTTGCTTTTGGATGTCTGCATGGGCATACTGGCTTTTATTGCGGCTTATTGGACAAATAGAACTCTTCTTTTGCCTCAGGAGCCAAGTTTAAGAATAATGTGGCTGTATTTTGCCATTTTAATTGTTATCACAATTATGTTTGTTAATGTTCTCAAAGGTTATAAAATAGAATGGCGGTATGCCGGCATAACTGAAATAGTAAACATTATTATTGCTTTTGTGGCATCCGGTACAATAGCTGTACTGTTACGGATAATTCCCTTTTTCAGTGAAAAGGTGTTTTTTGGCACGATAGTTCTTTTTTATTATTACTATTTTTGTTTTATTATGTTGTTGAGACTTGCCGCGAGGTTTTATTTGGTTTTGAAAAAACGGTTCAGGGTTGTGGGCAGCAACAATGAAAATATAATAATTTATGGCGCCGGATATACGGGAGCTACTTTGGTCAAAAGACTTTTGGACAAGCCAGAAGAGGGCTATGACCCGGTTGCAATCATTGACGATGACCCCAAAAAGCACAAGAGATTTGTCAGTGACATACCTATTATTGGCGGAAGGGACTGTTTAAGTTACGCCATAAGAAAATATAAAGCCACAACAATAGCCATAGCTATATCAAAAATAAAAAGAGATGATTTAATCTCAATTTATACCTATATAAAGTAATTTGATATAATAATTAAAGTCGCTAGTAATTTGAGCGGCGCGGACGCTGTTTTGAAAACCGATGTCATAAGCTTAAAAAACTTGAAAATTGAGGACCTTTTACACCGACAAGAGCATAAGATAGACAGAGACCTTTTGGATGAAATTATAAACGATAAGGGCATTATGGTCACGGGGGGAGCCGGGTCAAAAGGAAGTGAAATATGTCGTCAGGCTTTGTATTATCAATGTAAGCGTCTTGGTATATATGAACATCATGAATATGGGATGTTCAAGATGTATGAAGAGCTCAAAAAAAAATATACAAGTGAAAAGGAACATTTGGGAAATGGGTTTGTAAGAGATTTCAAAAAAATTAAAAAGGGTAT
>CAZVHD010000167.1:0-4322 GCA_964626765.1 uncultured Christensenella sp. | reverse complement strand
AATGTAGGGGTATCGGGAATGACTGCTATGGCAAAGCGAGTTATGGAAGAGACTATGGCGGAGCTAGTTTATTATATTGTGTTTGCGGTGGTTGTGGTCATGATAATCTTACTTATCGCTACATCCTCGTATTTTGAACCGATAATACTTATGACGACGCTTTTAGTGTCGGTACTTGTAAATATGGGAACCAATATTATTTATCCCTCGGTCAGCATAATAAGCTTTGCGGCGGTGAGTGTTTTGCAACTGGGAATAGCTATGGATTATGCCATATTCTTTATGCACACCTTTAAGGAACAGAGAAAGGATTTTGATTTTATTGAGGCAACAAAAAAGACAATACCCAAAGTTATCACGACAATTATGGCAAGCAGTCTTACTACAATGTGTGGTTTTGCAGCTTTAGCATTTATGAATTTCAAACTTGGTTTTGATTTAGCGCAAGTTGTTGTCAAGGGAATATTCTTATCGTTTTTAACGGTTATCTTTTTACAACCCGCGCTTGTTATTCTTTTTGATAAAGTTTTGAAAAAGACTTCTCACAAAGACATTGAAGTGAATTTTGAAAAAGTATCTTCATTTACTATAAAATGGAGAAAACTATTTGTTATAGCAGCGGCGGCGCTTATTGTGCCGGCGTTTATCATGCAAAGCAATGTAGGTTTCAGTTATCTCAAAATTTACAATGAACCCGAGGACATCACCCCACAGCAGCAAAGGGCTTTTGAACTGGGAAATCAGGTTATTGCCGCAGTGCCATTGGAAACAAAGCAAGGCGAACATAAAGAATATATAGACGAGCTTTTATCAGACGAAAAAATAGGAAATGTTATTGGCGCCTATTCGGCAATGGATATCAGCAGACAGAATTTGGAGATTATTCTTAATCTCACAAACGGCTCATTCGAGAGCGGGGGTATGGGGGCTGTCAGCGCTCTTTTTAAAAAAGTGGACGGTGAATGGTACACATTATATTTAATAGAAATTTTAGGAGACACCGAAAACCAAAAAGCCCTTGAGACCCACTCTCACCTTGTCGCTACCACAGATAAATATTTTGATAAGAGTTATCCTTTAGGCATTTTGACAGGTACATTTGACTTGGCGGCAGTTACGCCGTCTGACTTTTTGAAAGTTACAATAATATCCTCATTAATTATCCTTTTACTACTGAGTATATTATTAAAATCATTTAGAAAATCATTGATTATGGTATTAATAATAGAACTTGCTATCTGGCTCAATATAAGTCTGAACTTTTTGTTTTCTTCAAACATAAACTTTATGGTGTATATAATTATAGGTTCTGTGCAGTTGGGCTGTACTGTTGATTACGCAATACTTCTGTCCACCAGGTTTGAGGAAGCAAAAAGACAATTTCCCGATGTCAAAACAGCGGCGATAAAAGCCTCTTCCTCAGCTTTTCCAGCAATAACCACCAGCGCAAGCATTATTATCGCGACCTGTCTATCAATAGTCTTTGTTACAGACAATCTTCTTGTAAGAGAAATGGCGTTCGTGCTTGCAAGAGGGGCCTTTATAAGTTATGCTTTAGTTGTTACTATTTTGCCCGGGTTATTGGTATATTTCAAAAAAATAAGACCAATAAAAGAGGAAATGAAAAAAATCATATCAGAGATTAAAAAATAGCTTTTTATTCTAAGGCTAAAAATCAAAGGGATAGCTATCTATTTGTAAAATACAAGTAGTTAGTTCTTATTTTTATATTTTAGGACAAAACCCAATTACTGTAAGAATTCTTTTTTTTCACATTTTTCAAACATTTTTTGCTTGCCAATTGTTATATAGGTAAACCGAGGTTGAAAAGACAAAAAAAATCATATCCCGTGAGGAGGTTCAAGATGTCTAGGAGATTAAAGAATATTTTGAAAGGTGCTATTGCTATTGCCATAGTGGCGGTTTTGAGTTTAACATTTTTATCAGGATGCGAACGGATGGAGCAAAACACAAGCGCAAGCGCTTATGTAAGCGTTTCAATAAATCCGGAATTTGATTTAATTGTTGACGAAGACGAAAAGGTAGAAGCTGTTTATTGCCTTAATGAAGATGCTGAAGTACTTCTTGTTGATTTGGACCTTGTGGGAATGGACTTTTATGAGGCAATGGAAATTATCACCAATCTTGCAACGGAAGAGGGCTTTATAGATGTAGACAGTGAAGATAATGAAGTGATAATAGACATCGTAACAGATGATGAAAACTCTGAAATAAAGGAAGAGATGCATAGTCGTGTAAGAGAGCGTCTTCACAAGTATTTTGAAAATAGCGGAATATTTGGCAGAGTAAGTCAGGGAACCTTGGAAGAATACGCCGAAGAAGCTTTGGAACTTAATATGCCGTTGGGACACACAAAAATGATTCTAAGAGCTTTGGAGATTGATCCATTACTTGAAATAGAGGATTTGAAAGAAATGCCAATTAATGAAATTGCAAGAAATATGACAAAATCAGTTAGAAAAATTGGTGTGGATGCTGTTCAAAGACAGGAGTTTATTTCTCAAAGAGACGCTATTGTCGAAGAACATTCTTCCGAATTAGATTTACTAAAGCAAGAAATAGCCTTATTGAAAAGTCAACTAGCGGAGTTGGAAGGCGATGAAGAAAGGTCGGTTATTGAAGATCAACTTATTGAAAAAAGAGAAGAATTGGAACTTTTGAAAGAAGAAATGCGAAAAGACATGGAAGATTTGGCAAGTCAATACAAAGAAAATCTTCCTGAGATTGCTCAGGACAATAGAGCAAAGGCATCTCAAAGAATGCAAAACAACCGAGGCAAGGCTCGCCAAAGAAAAGAAAGTATCAATGAAAAAAGAGCAAAAGCTGTCAGAGACTATATAAAAGAGCGAGATTAAGTTTTTTAACCGTCATGCATTTGTGTTATAATTAAAGAAACTAAAATTATTTCTAAGGACACAATTGTATGCTGGAAAAGGATATGCGCAGGCTTAAGATGGGAGATAGCTCAGCTTTAGTCGATATCTATAAAGAAACAAAAAAAGCCGTATTTGCTGTTTGCTACACAATGGTTAGAGATTATTCTCTTGCCGAGGATATGATGCAAGACACATACTTGCGTGTTGACAGATACATCGCTCACTATAAAGAGCAGTATAAAGCAAAAGCTTGGATACTTAGAATAGCTAAAAATATCTGTCTTAATGAGATAAAAAAAAGAAAGAGAGAGGTGTTTTCGGAATCCGCTATTGACAAACAACAAGGCTTTGAAGAAATCAAAGCTCACGATGAAAGTGGAATAATAGCGGCAGTAATAAAAAACCTTAAGGAAAACGAAAGTCAAATAGTGCTTATGCACACACTGGGCGATATATCGCTCAAAGAAATAGCCCAATTAACGGGGAAGCCAAGCGCAACCATAAGATGGCAATACAATAACGCTTTGAAAAAACTGAGAAAAAGAATTAAGCAGGAGGATGTGTTATGAAAAAGTCAGAAATAGAAAGACTACTCAAAAATGCATCCGAAGGGTTTACACCCGATGTCTTTCCCCAAATAATAAGAAAAAGACATGATCCTGTTGATGGAGAGAACACTTTTTACAAAAGAAAAAACATTGTAGGATTTCAAAAGAAAAAACTTGTGGTTGCTTTGGCTTGTTTAATAATTATATCATTATCTATTGGCGCTTTTTTTGGCATAATGAATCAGGAAAATGAAGTGGTTTATCTTGAGATAAACCCATCCTTAGAAATTATAACTAACCGATTTGAACGCATAAAAGAAGTGCGTTATCTCAATGAAGATGCGAAAACATTATTTGAAGGATATGAGCTTAAAAATATGAAAGTAGAAAAAGCATTAAATTTGTTTATAGACTTATCGTATGACAAAGGTTATATAGAAGAAAATGATCAAATAAATATTTTTGTAGAAGCTAAAGATGAGAAAAAAGCGCAAAACACTGTCAAAAGATTGCAAAGCAATGCAAGAAAAAAGGTTTTGGAAAAAAGTATTGAAACAAATATAAATGCGTCAAGAGTAACAAAAGAGGAAGTTAAAAGAGCAAAGAAAAATGGTATTCCTGTTGAAAAAATAGTTGCTATCAGACAAATAATTGCAATAGATGACAGCTTAAACAAAGAGGAGCTTTCAGAAAAAAGCATAAAGGAATTAAGGGCTATATTGAAAGAATATAGAACATCACAAAAACCCGACGAGGATGAGAACCCCGGACGAGGAGATCCCGGACAGGACAACCCCGGTCAGGGCGGCGAAAACGATAATTCCGGACAGGACAACCCCGGTCAGGGCGGCGAAAACGATAATTCCGGACAGGACAA
>CAZVHD010000166.1:3159-4359 GCA_964626765.1 uncultured Christensenella sp. | reverse complement strand
GGGTGTCAAGGCAAGAACAGGCGCTTAATAGAAGAGACAATATTTATGTAATTGTCAAAATGGTCCTTGCTGAAGTGTGCAGAGTCTATTCCCTGCCCTATGAATCCACAAGAAAACGGCTTAAAAAAGGCTAAAACATAAACAAAATAATAAAAGAAAGGAGATTTAGAAATGGAAGAAAGAATTTTTAGTATCGCAGATAAGTACAAAGAACTGCGTAGCAAGAAAGACGAACTGCAATTTGAGCTAAGGGAACTCAACAAAGAAATTGAAGGTGTTGAAAGAAATTTAGTTGAAGAGATGATGAACCAAGAAGTGCCTTCATTCAGAAGAAACGGAGCAATGTTCACTCTAGTGACCAAGGAATATCCCTCAGCTGTATTAGAAAAGAAGTCTGAGATGTATGACAGGATGAAAAAACAAGGCTTTGAGCATCTATTTACAATTAACACAAACACATTAAGCGCAACGGTAAAAGAGCTGAAAGCAAATAACGAAGATATTCTGCCAGAATGGCTTGACGGTTTAATAAAAGTTAAAGAAATACAATCAATTCAATTAAGAAAATAAAAAGGAGAATTATTAATGGAAAAGAACAAAGAAATCATGGAAAAGAACAACAGTTATATATCCAATGCTTTGGATATTCAGGACGCATTAAGCGAGGAAATGGATGGATTTACTCCGACATTTGAAAAAGTACGAATACCAGCTGGAGGAGGTCTTGCGTACGAAATACCAGGCGAGGACTTGGAGAGCCCTGATATGGCTAAAGAGTTTAAGGGCGTTATCCTCTTCCATCACCCTATAAATGTATATTACAAAGAAAAATTTGACGGCAGCAGTAACCCGCCTGAATGCAGTTCTATGGATGGCAAAACAGGTTTTGAAAATGAGACAGGTGAGATAAGAGATTGTTCAAAGTGCCCGCTGTCAAAGTTTGGCACAGCGGAGGATGGGAAAGGCAAAGCTTGTAAGCAAAAAAGAAGACTGTATGTGTTAAGAGCCGGTGAACAATTCCCTCTCCTCTTGACACTTCCAACAGGTTCATTAACTGAATTCGGCAAGTACATAATGAGGTTGTTGAATAGAGCTAAGAAATCAAGCCATGTAGTAACAAAATTTTCGCTTAAAAAAGCCCAAAATTCTACTGGTATCAACTATTCCCAGGGCGTATTCGCTGTAGATAGAGAACTAGCG
>CAZVHD010000166.1:0-3059 GCA_964626765.1 uncultured Christensenella sp. | reverse complement strand
TTCTACTGGTATCAACTATTCCCAGGGCGTATTCGCTGTAGATAGAGAACTAGCGCCTGATGAGAAAGAGCATATCAAAAAAATGGCTGGTCAAATAAAGAGCATGGCAAACCAAGTTTCTGTGGACGAAGATAACGAATAAAAAAAGCAAGTGAGCTAAGGGGACTAAACCCCCTTAGCATAGAGCGTTAAGGAGAGATATGGATTATAAACTAGCAAGAACTATAAATGCGATAGAAAAATATCTGGGAGAGTGTAAAATTGTAGCTTTTGACTTTGAAACTGCACCGACAGATGATTTCAGAGAAGAAGAGTTTTCAGCTCTAGATCCTTACAAGTCTGATATAGCGGGTATATCATTCTCGGTAAAGAAAAGTACAGGTATATATGTTCCGTTAGGACATAAGGACTACAAAAACGCAGACCCCGAAACAATTATGAGATATCTAAAAGGCAGATTGTTTGAGAACAGCAGTATTGTAAAGGTGGCTCATAACTTAGCCTTTGAGGCAATGTATCTTTATAAGCATGGCATCGTTGTTCAAGAGCCAGTTTATGACACAATAGTTGCAAGCCAGTTGACGCTAAAGAATGACTATGAATTCAGGACGCTGGGTGATAGCGGACTAAAAACACTCGTTCCATATTTGTATGGTATAGATTTGCCTAAATTTGAAGAAGTAGTTAAAGAAGGGCAATTTGACGAGCTATGCCCTAATGACTGGGAAACTATACGATATGCCTGCGCAGACAGCGACTATACCTTGCAGCTATATCACACCTTTAATGAATGGTTTAATAAGAATTTACCCAAAGCACAGATGGATTTGTGAAAACATAGAAAGTCCAGTTGCGGTGTATACAGGCATGATGAAATATAACGGTGTAGCTGTAGACAAGGAATTAATGCTTTCTAAGAAAAATAATGCTGAAACTAAGATGATTTCATTAAGGGAAAAGATTCTTTATATCATAGGGGATGTTGATATTGGCGAAAATTGCGGAACTCAAGCATTCAAAAACTACTTATATAAAGAACTTAAACTGCCGGTATTGAAGACCACAAGCAAATTCCACGAAGCTGCAGATGATGAAGCGATACAACTATTATATGCTTACTGCAAGGCAAACCGTCCCGAGCTTACGGAGTTAATGGGCCTAGTTCAAGAATGCAGGAAATGGAGCAAGATAAAGTCTACATATCTTGACGGATATCTTAAATTTATCAATAGCAAAACAGGGCGGATACACGCTGACCTTATGCCGATGGGAACGGATACTGGAAGGTTTGCTGCAAGAAAACCTAATCTTCAGAATATGCCAAGAAAAACAAACGACCCTATAGGGATTAGGGACTGTTTGATAGCAAAAAGAGGTACAGTGCTTCTTGGTTTTGACTTTTCACAGATTGAACTAAGAGTAGGCGCATTTTATTGTAGAGACGAGAGGATGATTAATACATACAAGAATGGAGGCGATATCCATGCTCAAACAACAGCTGTCATATTTGGTAAAACAGCGCAAGAAGCTGCGGATAAGGCAGCAAAAAGCTATAAGGAACAAAGGACAATAGCAAAGAACTGTAATTTTGGAGTGTTCTATGGCTTGTTTGCAAAAGGGTTACAGCGCACATTGAAATTCAAAGGCGGAGTTGACAAAAGCTTAAGCGAATGTGAAGAGATAATAAAGAACTTAAAGCTTGGTTACCCAGATCTAAGTTCGTGGCAGAAAAAGACCATATACTCAGCAAAAAGGACTAAATACAGTGAAACGCATCTAGGAAGAAGAAGGTATCTTAAAGGTATTAATTCAGCAGAATGGGGAGTGAGAAGTTATAACGAAAGATGCGCTCTTAATACTCCGATACAAGGAACTGCGGCTGATATCCTAAAGCTAGCTATGGCAAGACTGGTGAAAGAATTAAAAATAAATGGTTACATAAGACCTATTCTACAAATTCACGATGAACTGCTGTTTGAAGTTGATAAAGATAAACTTGATGACGCAGTAAATGTGATTAAAAAAGCAATGGAAGAAAAGCCTTTTAATGGCTTTGACCTACCTATAGTAGCAGAAGGAGAAAAAGGATTGACCTACGGAAATATGGAGGGGCTATGAGAAATGATATTATAAATCACCCTTGTCATTATGCAGACACAAAGATAGAAGTAATTGACTACATAGAGGACAAGCTGACAAAAGAAGAGTACAGAGGATATCTGACAGGAAATGTTATTAAATACATTTCAAGATAAAGAAAGAAAGGAGGTTGTATTGACCTTGAAAAAGCAAAATGGTATCTTGAAAAACTAATAAATCAGGAGAAACAAAATGACAATTAAAGATTATGCGATAAAGTACATAAAAGCTGGAATACCTGTATTCCCATTGCATTGGATAAAACAAGACGGTTCGTGTTCTTGCCGACTGGGCGCAATGTGCGATGCTAAAGGCAAACACCCCAGAATAAAAAACTGGCAAGAGGAAGCTTCAACCGATGAGACAAAGGTGACGGAGTGGTGGCAAAAAATACCGCTAGCTATTATTGGGATACCAATGGGCGAAAGATCAGGTTTTGTTGCGCTTGATGTTGATACAAGACACGGCGGAGAAAAAAGTCTTGAGGCGCTGGAAGAAGAATACGGCAAACTACCAGATACAGTAACTGCAAGAACTGGGAGCGGAGGAAAGCATTATTTATTCAAGTATACCGATAAGCTGAATCTTAAGAATGCAGTAAACTTTCGTAATGGTTTGGATATAAGGACCACAGGTGGATTAATAGTAGTATCTCCAAGCATGCATCATAGCGGTAATAGGTATAAGTGGGAAGAAAACAAGAACCCCATAGGAATGCAAGCAGCTGAAATGCCAAGGTGGCTTATAAATGAAATACAAAAGGTAGGTAAACCTGTTGCTAAAAAGAAAAATTCAGAGAACAACAAACGCAAGACTGTTAATGAGGGTGGGCGAAACAACTATCTCACTAGTTTAGCAGGAACACTAAGGCGCAAAGGTATGAGCGAGGACGGAATACTCAATGCTCTTAAAGCGGAGAA
>CAZVHD010000165.1:0-4363 GCA_964626765.1 uncultured Christensenella sp. | reverse complement strand
TCTTGACAACCTCGAGATTACCGAGGACATGAGCATAGACCTCAATAAAAAGACTCTTACTGTTACCGACACCCTTGTTATATCTTTAGCTGAAAACAAAGATAAAACTATTGATATAGGAACAATAGGGGGCCTTTTCAAAAATAAAGGCTTTGGCTCGGGCGGAAAGCTTGTGGCAGAAAGAATTCAGATTGAGGCGGACAAAAGAACCATAAATCTTCATTCGCAATCAGAACTATCAGGAGAAATAATAGCAAAACAGCTCAATGTTTATGAAAATATGGAAATTGGTCAAAACCTTGACCTTAATAACTCACAAATAAGAGTTTTTAGCGATGTTACAGGCAGAATAAACCTCGTAAATTCAGATCTGCATCTTGAAAAGGACACAGACATTGACACGATAACCGCTGATGGTTTTTCCAACGCCGATATATACGGAAATGTACTTGTCTCAATGAATGGAGGAAATGAAGTGAGCGTATTAAATAACTCCGTTGTTGCAAGAATCAGCAATGTTAAGAACCTTTATTTCCAACAACAAAGCGCCAATATACAAAACTCATCTGACATAGAAAACCTTTATATCGTAAACCAACTCGAAAAACCCTCTGATTTGATTGTGGAAAAATCAGGAGCCTCTTTCAAGTGCGTTGCATCTGAAGTTATCAATGCCGACGAATATATATTCACAATAGAAACCGAAAAGGACGGTGTAATAGCTACCATTCCTTCTTCCACATCCGAATATGATATATCCGAATATCTCACAAAACCAACGGTTTACACAATAAGCGTTAAGGCGGCAGGCCAAAACCCAAGAATAAACCTTACTTCTGAAGCAAAAACCATTGAATACAGATATTCAGCAAAACTTGAAAATCCCGAGCTATCCATTGATTATACGCAGGATGATCTGGTTATTCTTTCTTTCCCCTCCGTTGATTTTGCAACTGTGTATAAAATAGATATTAACGGACAAAAAACCACTGTCGAGGGCGACGACGATGAAGCGATTGATTTCAACATTACCGACTATGTCGATGAGCCCAAAGCTTACGCCATAAAAGTACAGGCCACGAACCCTGACAATGAGTCGTTTACTGCTTCAGATGTCGTTATGATATCACATATCACCACCATACAACTTGACGAACCCACTCTTGAAATAAGTAAAGACGACAACCAACTCATACTCAGCTGGGACGAGATTGAAAATGCAAAGTATTATGTAATAGAGAATGATAAAAATGATAAAAAGATTATGACATCAGAAACAAGTTATACTCTTTCAGCCACCGACACTCAAGACAATACCCGTTTTTATTTATACGCCCAACAAATAGGTTATTATGATAAGTCTGAGACCTCAAGCGCTATGTATGAATATCAAAGCCTTTCAACCCCCGAAGAACCCCGGTTTGATTGGGACGGCGGAACTTTGACAATCGCCACATCGTCGGTGGACAATGCCGAGAGTTATGTTCTTTATAAAAATGACTCAGAAGTTATGACAAATGAAACCCCCGATTTTGAAATAGATGATTTTGAAAATGGGGACAGCTTCAAGATAGAAGCCAGAGCCGAAGGATTTAGACCCTCCCAATCTGACTCCGTAACTTTCAGCTAAAATGATAAACTCTTTGACGGGACAAAGCCCTTTGGATATCCAAAGGGCTTTGCCAGGAGAGAAAAATGTCACAAAGAAAAAGAAAAACCATTTGCTTGTTTGGAGGTTTTTGTGACTAATATAGGATATGCATGCATTGCGCTTGGTGTTCCATTTTGCCAACAAAAAACAATACAACTTAGATATTTATCCCAAAACAAACTTTCAAAAATAATTGAAACCAATCTTGACGCTTTGGAAAATATTATTGACTACAACCACGCTAATAATATCTTTCTTTTTCGAGTGTCATCAGACCTTATACCCTTTGGCTCAAGTTCTCATAATCAATTGGACTGGATATATGTTTATAAAGACAGGCTTAACACAATCCGTCAAAAAATAACTTCCTGCGGCATGAGAGTTTCCATGCATCCGGGACAATATACCATTCTCAATTCCCCCCACAATAACGTAGTTGAAAATTCCATACTAGATTTAGAGTATCACTACAGTTTGCTAAACAGCTTAAGCAAAGAAAATAAAAGCAAGATAATCCTTCATATAGGCGGAGTATACGGCGACAAAAAAGAGTCAATAAAGAGATTTATGACATGCTTTAATTTATTAGATGAGCGTATTAAGGAAAGATTAGTTATTGAAAACGACGATAAATTCTACAGCATTGAAGATACTTTGGAAATTTCAAAAAAAATAAGAATTCCCGTTATTTTTGATGTTCTTCACCACCAAATAAACCCACCCGAGGGCAATACAAAGGATATAAATTACTGGATAAAAGAATGTAATAATACTTTTAAAGAAACCGACGGAAAACAAAAAATTCACTATTCCGAGCAAAATATCTTAGGGAAAAAAGGCTCTCATTCCCAAACAATAAACGCTCAAACTTTTTTGGATTTTTACACGAGCCTTGACAATAAAGATTTGGACATTATGCTAGAGGTCAAAGACAAGAACCTTTCAGCAATCAAATGTATGAACATGATATCAGAAAAAAAAGACATAACTTTTTTAGAGGTGGAATGGGCAAGATACAAGTATAAGATACTGGAAAACGACCAAAATGATTATCTGGATATCAGAAACTTGTTAAAAGATAAATCCTCTTATCCCGTTTCTGAATTTTATAAAGTCATTGACAGCTCCCTGCAGAAAACTCCCCAAAAGTCTTTTCAACTAAACGCAGCCCTTCACATATGGGGCTATTTCAAGAATAGAGTCTCTGACGAACAAAAAAATAAGTTTTTTCAGAAACTGAAAAAATTTGAAAGCGGGACTATGGGAATAGCTCCTGTAAAAAAGCTTCTTTTTGATTACGCCTATCAATATAATGATAAATATCTGTTAAATTCATATTATTTTTATATTTAATAAAGAAAAGCGCACCTTTGCAAATAAAAAAGATTCATATAAAATAAAATGAAAATATTTTTAAGTTAGCGGTGTCTAACAGTTGACATATGAAAAAAAATTAAGTATACTTAGACCGATAAATAAACTGCAGTTTATTTTTTTTACAACACGCAGTTAGCAATGGCTAACTCAAGGGAGAAGACGATGACCTCATCGGAAATAAAATATT
Source organism: uncultured Christensenella sp. (assembly GCA_964626765.1). Lineage (GTDB taxonomy): Bacteria > Bacillota > Clostridia > Christensenellales > DTU072 > DTU072. Next base: position 1,148 of record CAZVHD010000165.1, on the reverse strand, counting down.
TGCTAGCGCTTAGAGAACTATCAAAAAATAACGCGCAAATCAAATCAATTGATATTGCCGCAAAATTACACTACACCAGAAGCAGCGTAAGCAGAATGAGGACAAAGTTTGAACAGATGAAGCTTGTCGAAAAGGAACCCAACCGCAGCATTAAGGTAACCGATAAGGGATTTAAGCTTGCAAGCAAGATGAGAAAGCTCATCGCATTTTTATCAAAAGAGCTTCACCATAAACTCGACTGCTCATATGCTATGGCTCAAAAGGACGCGATAAACATGGTGGGCGTGTTGTCAAAAAGAAACTTAGAAAATATGTACATAGCTGCCGTAAAAAACCAATGTTTATTTGACAGCGAATAAGGAGAAAAAGCATGCCATTATTAATAGCCCCGCAAGGAAAAGAAATGAAAATTATCAAAATAATAGCTAACGGTAAAATCAGAAGGCATCTTTGTAATCTGGGGCTTACTATAGGAAGTTATATTACCTCAATACAAAGAACAAATCATGATGTAATCATTTTGACAAGGGACTGCCGTCTGGCTCTTAACAAATCCCTTGCCATGAAAATTATAGTTAATTAACAAAAGGAGAAACAATATGCAAAAGAAATTAAATGAATTCTTGCCTGATGAAAAAGGCGTTGTGAAAAAGGTAGCTGCTCAAGGAAAAATCAAAAGAAGACTTTGCGATATGGGAATCACCCCCGGCGCTGAAATAGTTATGAGAAAGACCGCCCCTCTTGGCGACCCCATTGAAGTGAATGTGCGCGGATATGAGCTTACCTTGAGAAGAACAGAGGCCGAGACTGTTATTATGGAAACAAAGGAGGTCTAAAATGAAATTTGCATTAGCGGGAAATCCCAATAGCGGCAAAACAACGCTTTTTAACGCTTTGACGAGCAGCTCCGCCCATGTGGGAAATTGGCCTGGCGTTACGGTTGATAAAAGAAGCGGCGTGTACAAAAAGCTAGGGGAAAAAATAGAAATAATTGACCTTCCGGGTATTTATTCTCTTTCGCCTTATTCTCCCGAAGAAATAGTTAGCAGAAAATTTATCTTAGATGAAAAACCTGATTGTGTTATCAATATTGTGGACGCTACCAACTTGGAGCGCAATCTTTACTTGACAACACAGCTTATGGAAAT
>CAZVHD010000164.1:0-4411 GCA_964626765.1 uncultured Christensenella sp. | reverse complement strand
CGGTATAAGTAAAGCCTTTGTGCTTCTTTTGGCAATTGAAAACATTCCTGCTATAAAGCTAAGTGGCGTTGCCTATCAGAGTTCCTCTCCCATAAACCTTGCATGGAATATGGTGATGCTAGAAGGAAACTGGTACTATATGGACGCCACATGGGCAAGAAGCAAGATATCTCACGATGATGATTTATTTATTGGTGTTGACCACTATTATTTCAAGGCCACATCTGACATTATGGATCTGACGCATGAATATGACGGTGAAATGCCAATAGTCACGGAGGATAAACTTTATTCTTTCTATAAAAACTATAATCCTGATCTTTATTTTGAAACTCAGACTGAATTTGAGAGCTTTGCATCGGACTGGAATTTAACAGGAGTTAGCGAGGGACAATATCTAAGCTTTATTATTGACTTTGAATTCCCCTCTTCGTATATAGAATTAAGAAATTATGTGGAAGATAATCTTCCTTCGGGTGTCGAATATCAGTATGTTATTGATGTCAAAGATGATAGCCTTGTAGCTGTTTGGATTTTCTTATAAAAGGGCGATATGGAAATACTATATAAAGATACCAAAAATTTCATTTCAAACACTTTGACAATATCCAATGGATATTTGGAAATAGAAATAGCCAAAGATATAGGGCCGAGAATTTTGTCTTTTGCAAGAAAGGGCGGCGAAAACCTTTTCTTTAACGACAGGTATGATCAAATAACCAAAGATGTATCGCATATATATGGAAAATCTCAGAGATGGCATATATATGGCGGTCACAGGTTGTGGCTGTCTCCTGAGGACGATTTAACATATTATCCCGATAACTCCCCCGTCCAGATACTAAAGACACCTCAAGGCGTCATAATAAACGCGCCTAAACAGGAAATAACAGACATTCAGCTGTCCATAATGATTGATTTCATAAACCGCCACAGCGTAAGAATAACCCATAAAGCCAAAAATTATGGCGACAAGAAAAGGTTTTCTCTTTGGGGCTTGACGGTTATGAAAAGCGGATATACAATGAGACTAGAAATTGACAAGAAGAAAAAAGGTCTTTTGCCAAACAGGAATATTGTTCTTTGGCCGTATAGCGAGATCGAGGACAAAAGGCTAAAATTAAGAAATACCTACATTGAATTAAAAAGCGATAATAGGGTATCCAAACCCATAAAAATTGGAACCTATAATGATAACATAAGAGCATCATACGAAATGGACGGATATATTTTCGAGAAAGAATTTGAAGGAGATAATGTAGGAATTTATCCTGACTTTCACTGTAATTTTGAATGCTACGCATCAGATAAAATACATGAGATAGAAAGTCTTTCCCCTTTACGCGTTGTGGAAAAAAACGGTGAGATAGAATTCAATGAAATCTGGAAACTTAGAAAGGTGGCAAAATGAAATTAAATGACAGAGCGGTAGTTTATGACGGTGACAAGAAAGTTTATACACATTTGGTTATTGCCTCTCATCAGGATGATGTGGAAATAATGTGCGGCGACGGGATAGTCAAGTGTTATGATAATGATAAAAAAGGTTTGGTCGCGGTTATTGTTAGCGACGGTTCGGGCAGTCCCAGAAACGGAAAATATCAAAATTTCACTAATGATCAAATGTCCAAAGAAAGACAAAAAGAGCAGATTGAGGCTGCCAAAATCGGAAGGTATGCAAAGCTAATAATGCTCAACTACCCCAGCAGAGAAATTCATGACTGCAACTGTGATGTTTTGAAAGACTTGAAAGAAATCTTACTGTATGTGAATCCAAAAGTCGTTTATGCCCATAACCCTGCAGACAAGCATAGAACTCATGTAAGCGTTCTCAAATGCTCAATAAGAGCGTTAAGGCAACTTGAAAAAAAATCAAGACCCAAAAAGCTGTACGGGTGTGAGTGCTGGCGGGATTTGGACTGGCTCAGCGACAGGGACAAAGTCGTGTTCAACCTATCTGGCCATAAGAAACTCTTAAGAGATGTTTTGGCGGTTCATAAAACCCAGATTGAGGGCGGAAAGAGGTATGACCTAGCCACCGAAGGAAGAAGACTTGCCAATGCCACTTTTTATAGAGCGCATAATGTGGATACTTTGGAACTTTCATCTTTTGCAATGGATCTCACGGAGCTTATTGAAAATGACCAATTAGATTTGAAAAAATTCACTTTGCAAAAAATAGAGAATTTTAAGAAAGAGATATTCATTTAGCCGTGTTGTAAAAATTAAGTAAACTATATTTTGGCATCTTTTAATTTTCATAATGATATTTATTCATTAATTGACTTCTCTTTAACTTTTAATTTACCTATTCTTTAAGTTATTTTTAATATATAAAGAATTTCTTTGTTTTATTGACAGACATAATCTTATAGGCGTATAATTGTTATATGGCATTAAAGGGGATGTCTACCCTTTTTACGGAATAATATGCTTGAACCTAAGCGGAGGTAAGAATGAAGCCCAAATTAATTTTTCAAATATTAGTGCTAGCTCTATGCGTAGTCATGGCTATGGCATTGATATCCTGTTCGGAAAGAGGCGAGCAGGATTATGAAGGACCGACAGGGGGAATAGAAGACCCTATTGATAAGAGACCGAAAGTGGAAAAGGTTGATAGAAAAGTTGCCGAGCAGCATATCAGGACTGCAATGACTTATATGGATAGCATATCCACATTGGACCCTGAGTGGCTGAACATCCATTTTGAAGTTACATATAAATTTAACGATTATTCCGTAGTTCCCTCAAAACATTCTGATTATGCCATTGATGTAAAAGCAAATATTAATCTTGAGGACAATGATCAAACTCAAGCTTTTGTGCAAGTACGAGATGTATTTTACGGCGAAGTAGTATTGGGCTTATACTACTATAGCAATATATTGTACATTGATATGGGTGGAGATAAATTTTATATGAGAGAGCTCAATCTTTCATATGTCGGACAAATGCTTGGAGAAACCCTTTTAGAAAATGATTTGGACCTTCCGGTGATGATTGCAAGGTTTCTTGCAGGCGACCCGTATTTTGGAAATTCCGAGTCTGCTGATGAAATTGCCAATATTGCCAGAACGGTTATGAGTATGCCGATTTTGTTTTCCAATAATTCATCCACAATAGAATATTCTCAGGATGAACAAACTCAATACATTGGTCATACGGTAAAAATCAATGATATCTTAAATTATATTAAGACTGGCTTTTCTATACCAAATGTTATTGAACTAGACATAGGTTGGGAAGCTTTTGGGCTGCCCAATCTTGACCCGCTTTTGAAAGCTTTATTGGGATTTGACCTTCAAACAATTAAAACCAAAGAATGGCCGGAGATGTCATCCAAGCTGTTTGCCATTAATGAATTAAAAGAAATTGAACTTGCCGACGGAACAACTAGGGAGGAATATGTCTTTTCGGGAATGGGATTTTCACTTGACTGCCCTGAGATTGAAGACGGTTGGGATTTGGATGTTAAGATAAATCCAATAAAAATTACCGCGTCAGAGAGTAACTCCGTTCCTATCTCGTTTGCGGGGCTCGACCTTGGAGCAGGCGGAGAAGATACTGTTTATGCAAAAGGTAGTCTGGGGAACTTTGAGCTAAACACAGCTCTTTATGTGGAGAATGAGGCCAACGCCGAATTAACTCTCAGAAAAGTTCTTGGCGATTCTTTGGACTTGGGAGCTGTCGGGGATATACCTTTGCAATTCCAAGAAGAAAGTCATTATAGATTTGATGTCAATGTCAAATTTGCCTTGGATATGTTTGATAACAGAAACAATAGAGCAGAGTTTCTTATCACTTTTAATGGTGACAAATTCATAAGGGGATATTTGATAGGAAATCCCGATATTACCGATGATGGGCAGGAAGTTGACAATATTCTGTATTTGGATTTGTCGGCACTGAAAGCGCAAGAAGGTGAAAATGAATATGAAATAATTCCCAATATAAGCATAAGCGGATTTGATATCAAGGGTATGCTATTTGATGATATCCTAGGGGATTTTATGCCCTATTTCGACCCCGATTATGAAATTCCCACATCTTCCGAACAAGCGGCTATGAATGCCGAAGAGCAGGAGGAAGAAGGCGGACTGGATATAGGCGCTTTGTTGGGCGTTGTTATGGATAATCTTGAAATAGACGGCAGCGATATAAATATCGAAATGGATTCTCAGTCCATAAACGGTCTTTTGGCGACGCTTATAGGAATGGAAACCAATCTCGAGGGCGCAAAATTTAGTCTTGACCTAAACAATCCTTTGAGCTCAATTAATTTTGATTTGAATGTTTCAGAAGATGTTACTTTAGGCTTTCAACTTGGCGGAGAAAATTATAATGGAGAGAATGTGCCGGGTATTAGCTATTTTGTTGAGCCGGAATTTGATTTTTCGGCGATTGACACCCC
>CAZVHD010000163.1:0-4444 GCA_964626765.1 uncultured Christensenella sp. | reverse complement strand
GTTGTTTATTATTGCGCCACTTATTGGAGCAATACTTGCTGCGATTGGTTATAAGATTTACAGCAAAGAAGATGAAGAAGTGTCTTTAGAAAAAGATATTTCGTAGCTCAGGCAACAGAAAAGATAAAAAAAGTGAACGATGTTACAAAAAAAGGGTCGCATTTGGATAAAAGCTAAGACCCTTTTTTTTATGCCATTTTTGTAGCTATGGCAACAAAAACATGATAAAGGTAAGGACTTATGTGTTTTATAAAACTTGACATAAGGTATATATACTATTATTATTTAGATAAAAAGAAAAAAGAGGTGTATTATGGTAAAACATGTAGTGTGTTTCAAATTAAAGGACAGAAAATACTGTGAAGAGGCAAAAGAGGTTTTGCTTTCTATGAAAGGAAAGGTTCCTCAAGTAAGAAAAATTGATGTGAATATTGATATGCTCAAGACACCGCGTTCTTATGATATAATTCTTGAAGTTTGGGTGGACAGCTGGGAAGATTTGAAAGCCTATCAAGAAGATAAATATCATTGCGACACCGTTAAAGCGTATATAGCAAAGATTAGACAAGATGGTTTTGCTTTAGATTACGAGGTTTAATACCAAAAAAAAGGGCATTATGCAAAAGAAATTTTTAATTGAGGGCATGACTTGTTCGGCGTGCTCGGCCAATGTGGAAAGAACAATAAAAAACCTTAAAGGCGTTGACGAAGCAAGTGTAAACTTATTATCGAAAACATTATCAGTAATGTATCATGAAAATAGACTTTCTGATTCAGATATTATATCTGCTGTGAAAAAGGCCGGATATAAGGCATTTGATTTTGAAAAAGACCAAAAAGAAAACCTGAAAAAAAACAGAGGAATAAAAAACGAGCTTTCAGATATGAAAAAAAGGGTGATTGTATCCTTTGCCTTTTTAGCGCCGCTTATGTATATATCAATGGCGCATATGTTAAATATGCCCTTGCCCTCATATTTTCACGAATCTAGAGGAGCATTAGCTTTTAGTTTCACACAATTTCTTTTGACATTGCCTGTGGTTGTAATAAACAGAAAATACTATGTCACGGGATTTAAGACACTGATAAAAAGACATCCGAATATGGATTCTTTAATTGCCATAGGTTCGGGAGCCGGACTTTTATATGGAATCTTTGCTATTTTTATGATAGGGGAGGGTCTGGCTACACAAAACATTCAAATGGTTGACAACTATTCCATGGAGCTTTATTTTGAAGCGGCGGCAATGATACTCTCTCTTATAACATTGGGAAAATATCTGGAGGCCAAATCAAAGGGAAAGACCAGCGAGGCGATAAGCAAACTTTTGGACCTTACGCCAAAGACCGCTACGATTGAGAGGGCGAAAAAAGAGATGATAGTACCGATTGAGGATGTCCTAAAAGGTGATATTGTCATAGTCAAGCCCGGACAAAGAATACCCGTTGACGGAATTGTAACAGAAGGTTCAAGCGCTGTTGACGAGTCCGCCATAACAGGAGAAAGTATTCCCGTGGAGAAAACCCAAGGCAGTCAGGTCGTAGGCGCAACTGTAAATAAGACCGGATACATCAAATTCAAAGCCCAAAAAGTGGGAGATGACACCACTTTGTCACAAATAATAAAACTAGTTGAAGAGGCGGGAAACTCAAAAGCGCCCATAGCAAAGCTTGCAGACAGAATAGGATATGTGTTTGTGCCTATTGTCATAAGTATAGCGGTTATTGCAACTATTTTGTGGCTTGCAACGGGAGCGGCATTTACATTCGCTCTTTCCATAATGATAGCGGTATTAGTCATTTCCTGTCCTTGCGCTCTTGGTCTTGCCACCCCTGTGGCAATTATGGCGGCAACTGGAAAAGGGGCGGGATACGGTATTCTCATAAAATCCGCCGAGGCTTTGCAAATTGCTCATAAAATAGATACTGTGGTGTTGGACAAAACAGGCACAATAACCGAGGGCAAGCCAAGAGTCACCGATATTATAGCCAAGGGTATGGCTGAAGACGAACTTTTGGCAATAGCCGCGGCTTTGGAAAAACCGTCGGAACATCCTTTGGCTGAAGCAATAGTAGAAAAGGCGGCTCAGAATAAGGTTGTAATAAAGCCAGTGAACTCTTTTAATTCAATAACTGGAAAAGGTCTAGAAGCAGTTTATGAAGGCAAAAAATACATTGTTGGCAATCCGGCGTTAATGAAAGAAAGAAACATAAAAACTAAAAGTCTTGAAATGGATTATCAAAGACTTGCCGAAGATGGAAAAACTCCCTTATATTTTGCAAAAGAAGACAAACTGATAGGAATTATAGCAGTTATGGACACCATCAAACCTACAAGCTTAAAAGCGGTAGAGCAATTGAAAAAGCTGGGCATAGATATAGTTATGCTTACCGGCGACAACAAGAAAACCGCTCAAGCCATAAAAGAAAAATTGCTTATAGATAAAGTAGTGGCTGAAGTTATGCCAAAGGACAAAGAAGTTGAAATAAGAAAATTGCAAGACCAAGGCAAAAAGGTGGCAATGATAGGAGACGGTATAAACGACGCTCCTGCTTTAGCAAGAGCCGATGTGGGCATGGCGATAGGGGCGGGAACGGACATTGCTATTGAATCAGCGGATTTTGTACTTATGAAAAGCGACCTTATGGATGCTGTAACAGCTTTACAACTCAGTAAGGCCGCATTTAGAAACATTAAACAAAATCTTTTTTGGGCGTTTTTCTACAATGTCTTAGGAATACCCATAGCGGCCGGGGTTTTCTACCCTTTCTTTGGAGTGACTTTGGACCCTATGTTTGCGGCAGCGGCTATGAGTATAAGCTCAATATTTGTTGTAACCAACGCATTAAGACTCAGATATTTCCGACCAGCCTTTGAAAAGAAATTGAAAAAAAGCTGATTTTGATATTAGGAGTATGTTATGAAAAAGATTATTGATGTTGACGGTATGAGTTGTAATCACTGCGTCTTGGCGTTAGAAAAGGCGCTCAATAACATAGAGGCCGTTAAAGCAAAGGTTAACCTTAAAAAGGAACAGGCAATAATAAAAGCCCCCAATGGTATTGAGGACAAAATTATTGAAGAGACTGTCTCTAACGCTGGATATAAGGTTAAATCCATTAAATAAAAAGTCTTATTTTAATTTATCATAGTTTTTTAATATGACAGCCGATTGTTCAGCAACTTCGGATACTGTTTTATCAGAAAGAATGTCATAGTATTCTCCGTTAAGAGCGTATGAAGTTATTTCGGGGTTGGTTATTAATGTAAGACTTTTTCGTTTAATAAAAATTGTTTCATTATCTGTGGCAAGGCAGTCAAAAATACCTTTGAAAATCTCGCGATTTTCCTTTCGTATTTTACCCAATTTTTTATAATGATTATAGATTACATCATCTCGACTTTCAAAGTCAAAGGGTCGTCTGTTTATAGGGTCTTCAAAGCCCTGCATGCCTATTTCATCGCCATAGTAGACAGTGGGTATACCGGGAAGAAAATATTGTAAACAGCTTGCAATAAGAAGTTTTTTTCGTCCTCTTAGGTACTCTTCCGGGCTCAAGCGATAATCCTTTCTATATTGTTTTGTGGTGTTGCAGATTTTTACTTTTGCCAAGGCGTTTATTGCCCTTATGGTATCATGAGAACCGATTAATGTCATACATACATTTAAGCTCATCATGGGATAGTTTTCACAAATGGACATCACTCTTTCAATAAACTCTTGAGAATTATTATGGTTGAGATAGTCCAAAATGGCTCTTTTGAAAGGATAGTTCATTACACCGTCAAGCTCCTTGCCCCGGAAATACCTTCTTTGTTCGTCATAGCTATATTTAGTACTTGCGTCTTCCCATACCTCGCCAATAACAAGAGCGTCTTCGTCGGCAGTTTTTATGGCCGACCTGATTTTTTCAACAAAATAGCTTGACAGCTCGTCCACTACGTCAAGCCGCCACCCTTTGACTCCTTTTTTTGTCCATTTGTTGATTATTCCCTTTTCTCCTGCGATCATTTGCTGATAACCTTTTGCATTTCTAGAAATTGTGGGCACTACGGTTATTCCCCACCAGCATTTGTAGTTGTGAGGAAATTCATAAAATGTGTACCAGTCAAAATACGGGCTCTGTTTGGATTGATAAGCGCCCAAAGAATCATAATGGTTATATTTGTTGAAATAGACACTATCCGCGCCGGTATGGTTAAAAACTCCGTCTAGCATAACGGAAATGCCTTTCTCTCGGGCTTGTTGAATAAGATTATCAAAATCCTCTTCACCTCCCAGCAAGTAGTCTATTTTGCTATAATCAGCGGTATCGTAGCGATGATTGCTTGATGATTCAAATATAGGTGAGAGGTATATCATAGTCACGCCCAGTTCGTTGAGATAGTCAAGTTTTGAAGCGATACCTTTAAGATTTCCGCCATAAAAGTCATTGGCTCTAT
>CAZVHD010000162.1:0-4453 GCA_964626765.1 uncultured Christensenella sp. | reverse complement strand
CGTCCATTATTCTAAATGAATAATCAGCCCTATATCCTATGCCCGAAGTCAGATTAATATCCTCCGAAGTCTGCCCGTATGATATATGACCTCTTATTGAAGGATTATTGATAGGCACCGGATATGTGACGGTAAAAGATGTCGTACTATCAGAATTTCCCTTCAAAATAGTAAGAGTTGTCATAGCCTCGCCTTCATAATTGCCGATTATGTTGCCGTACTCATCCAAACTGTCAATAATAACCATTACATCATATACACCGGCATCAACAGGTCTCTCCTCAATCCATTGCCCCTCCACAAGGTATTCATATTTCCAATTGTCAATAGGAACATACTGGCTTCCAGCCTCTGTAACCAAATAGGCCTCCGCCATAGGAGCATAATCATATTGGTAATAAGCCTCGGCTGGGGTTGGGATAACTTCCAACGGCAGTCTATGTATAATAAACTTTAGGTCGGTTCCCTCTGTCGAAAGCATATTGTCATAATTGCTAAGACTGAGATCGGTTTTTACTCTTACTTCATAAAATCCTGCGTTTATTGGTGCTTGTGTAGTATATTCGCTATCCGGGTCCCCCTCTCTTTTATATTCATATATAAGATGTTGATTGCTGGGGTATGTGGTAGCCGATGCGTATCTTCTGACATCTTTTTCAAATGTATAGCTGAAAGTGCTTTCTTGAAATTCAATCTCCAAATTCGTCGAATAATCTACATACAAAGTAGTTTGAAAAGATAGAGAATTATAGTTATTTTCATATTCTTCTCCAGGATAAAAAGTAACCGTTACGGCCTTTTCCCCTTGGGTAGGCATAATATAGCCCGCGCTTCCCTCTGTCGGACTTGTTATTCTAAAAAGCCCGGATACCTCACCGTCAGATGAGGAATACAAATTATACTGTTGTTCAGGATTGTTGGGGTCGGTGTTTTCACATCTTATTACAGCAGTATCCATGGAATTTTCATAAATAATATCCTTAACCTCGAGACCAATAATATAAGGATCCGCTTTATGAATAACAAAATCATCTTCAAGAAATCCATAATAATCAGCGCTGACTATTTCGCATCTGAAGTAATAATTTCCTGCATCGGTAAACTCTTCGGTGGAAGAAAATTCCTCCTCGCTATCTGCTTTATAGTATGTGACAATGTCTATGCCTGATATTATTGTGGACGGCTGCCCTATAGCTTTGGGTAAGCCATCATAAACAGCCTCTGTCGCCCCCACATAAATAGGAAGCCGTTGCTTGAATAAAAAGTAGAAATTTAAGTTATTGAGGTTACTGAGTAGATCCTCATCTAATGTGATTGATGATTCTTCCTCATGATTAGGGACATAAAGCCCTACTTCTCTGTTGTTTATGTAATGAAAATGCCCCCAGTCTTCCTCTTCAAAATTGCCATAATCTATTTCATTGTTCACTATCTCCATTTGTCCGCTATTATAATATTGGAACAGGCGATAATCACTATCGATATTTACGGTAAGCTTGATATAGATTAAGTCCCCTCTTCTATATCCTCTTGAAGACACTTTTTTATAGTCCTTATCGTATTCCGACCTATATGTACCTAACTCAATTGTTCCTAAAGCCGCCACATCAGGCGTATTTGCATACATCGGGGAAATAAGATCCCCTAATCCAAAGAAAACATTTATGTCATAATCAGTACAGTCAATATGAATATTGTTGTATGGGACAATCATGCTGCGGTTTCCCACAAAATCAACTGAGGCCAATCTTATGTTATAGACCGCCTGCCTAAGAGTTCCCGGCATAGGAAAAAATAAAGTTACTTTTGTATTTGTGAAATTATCATATATATCATCCAAGAGAATTTTACTTGTAGATGATGAATAAGGATTGGTACCGTCTGTGGTATAATATATTCTTTGCCCGGCGCCCATAATATCAATACTTTCATAAGTCAAATCAACTTCAACATAAACCCCTCTTTCTTCCTCTGTCTCCCCTTCTTCAAAACCGTGACTCAACCAACTCTCTTGAGAAATTTGATTTATGTAAAAAGGATCTTCCTCGTCTATTTCAGGCGGAGAGGGAGGCGTGGAATCTCCCTTCATAACAATATCATGTCCATTAAAAAGACGAGATGATTCGCCATCAACATAGGTTCTAAGATAGGGACGGAACACAAGTTCTGTGACATCATTTGTGGGCACATCCAAAATTTTGAATTTTGCCGTTTGTCCGGTAACATCAAATTCCTCGTCAATTATTCTCTCCGTGTACCCAAAAGACTCCCATCCTATCGTAGACACTTCCATAATGGCTTCTTCTTCCCATTCTTCTACTTCCTCGTCACCGTTTATGTCGGCGGGAAAATACTTGTCCCTGAAAAAATGGTTTATGGTCTTTGAGCCAAAACTCAAAAGAAACTCGTCTTCTTCATCATCACGCTCCATCGTTAAAAATTGATTTCCAAATAGCAGAGTAGTGGAAACAACCACAATATCTCCGGGTTTAACAAATTCTGTGGCGCATTTATCGTATCTTCTCTCAGCTTCAATAATCTCCACATCGCTGTCCACTTCTGGCAAATCAAATGATAGTCTGGTACTGTCTGCTGGAGTTATTTCAATTTGAATAGAGATAGAACTTATTTTAATATTTAATGCCGATTCATAATGACCGGTTGCCGGCCAGCCCGCTTCTGCTTGTTGTGGCCCGCCCGGAATTGTGAAGCGGTCCAACTTAAAACTTATATAAGGATTAATCCCCACGCTGTCTAAATTCACATACCCTGAAGAATAAAGCCCGGCATTGGATACCGTAGCAGATTGGGAATTTGTCTGAGCGTCCCCTCCGCTTGAGCCTTCCGGCGCCCAAGTTACGCTAACTCTAGCGCTTGCAGACGAACCGTTAGGGAGACCCCCTATTGCTTGAGTCTGCACAACAGCCGCAGCGTTTACATTCACCATGGGATCTTCTATCGCGTTTATAAGCGTATCTGACAACGATATATTAGACATAAACTCTATTTTGTTGCTTTCAGGGTCATTCACAGATGGCGTTGGATAACTTTCCATTCTTATAGCGCTTCCATCATTATAAAATCTTGCATTTCTAGATGTGGGCCCTGAAATAAATGGAGTGGGATTTGAACCTCTGTTAGCATAGATATTACCTTTTACATACAGATGGTCCATGCCCGTTTGCTCAATTGACCTACTTCCCGTTTCGCCATCATCAAGACCGTCAGCTGACAAATTAACAGAATTGGATATATCTAAGTCAAGTTCATTATTTCCCTCAACCAAACCGCCTCCACCCAAATCAGTAATATCTCCTGATGTGAAAGCTTGAACAGAATTCTCTTTTATATTAATTGAGGAGAATATACCGATAAAAAACGAAAGTATAATTACTATTCCTATTAAGAAGATTTTTTGGGGGGTTTCATTCTCTTTCGGTGTATTGACTCTTGACAATTTATTCATAAGATATCTCCTCGCAATCTATTAACACCAATTAAGCCTTTTTATTGGGCATAATTGACCACTATCCTATTAATAATAATATTATCTAAATTATATTTTGTCAAGATTAATAATTAATAAAATAAAGTAAAATACAATATATAAAATAAGTATATTAAAATCATTCGTCAGAAAAGACCTTTTTGCGACTTTTTATTGGAAATTTTTTGAAATTTCTTTTGAAATTTACTTGTAAAAGATTTGACATAGTGCTATAATTATTTTCAGTTAGCACTCTAATAACTTGACTGCTAATAAAATCAAAAAATTAGGCAAACATAAACTTAAGGAGGTAAGAATGAAACTAAAACCATTGTTTGACAAAATTGTTATGAAACAAGTAGAAGCCGAAGAAAAAACCGCAAGCGGCATAGTGCTTCCCAGCGCGGCAAAAGAAAAACCGCAAATGGGCCAAGTGATAGCTGTGGGACCCGGAGGCGTAATAGACGGAAAAGAAGTTAAAATGCAGGTCAAAACAGGTGATACCGTTTTATATTCAAAATATGCAGGCTCGGAATTCAAAATTGACGATGAAAATGTAACAATTATCAGACAAAGCGATGTCTTAGCTATTGTAACTAAATAAACGAGGAGGTAAAGATTATTATGGCAAAACAATTTAAGTATGGAGAAGACGCCAGAAAAGCTTTGGAAAAAGGCGCTGATGTTTTGGCGGATACCGTTAAACTTACGCTTGGACCCAAGGGAAGAAATGTGGTATTGGAAAAGAAATTTGGCTCTCCGCTTATCACAAATGACGGCGTAACCATTGCAAAAGAAATAGAACTTGAAAATCCTTTTGAAAATATGGGAACTCAGCTCATTAAGGAAGTTTCCACAAAAACAAACGATGTTGCAGGTGACGGAACAACAACAGCGGCTGTCCTAGCCCAATCAATAATTAAGGAAGGACTCAAAAATGTGGCGGCAGGAGCCAACCCTATGGCA
>CAZVHD010000161.1:0-4456 GCA_964626765.1 uncultured Christensenella sp. | reverse complement strand
AATGACGGGCTATAATAAATGGGGTATGACAAATGCAATGGCGGCAAGCAAGATTATATTTGATTTAATAAATGAAAAAGAAAATCCTTATAAGGACCTTTTCAGCCCTTACAGAAAAAAGACAAATTATATGCACTGCTTTATTAACGCTATGAGTTCGGTCAAAAATCTTTTATTCAAAACGGTGGCTTTTCCTAAAAAGAATGCTGAAGATTTGAGCCCGGGACAAGGCGATATTGTATTATATAAGGGCAGAAAAAAGGGTGTATACAAAGATTTGGACGGAAGGCTTTATGTAGTGGAGCCCCTTTGCGCTCACCTTAAATGTCAACTAAAGTTTAATACCGAGACAAAAACATGGGATTGCCCATGTCACGGGTCAAGATTTGATATATACGGAGATATTATTGTATCGCCTACTGTCAAAAGACTTAAGGGCAGTTCGCATCTCAAAGATTAAAAAAGATTTTACATCGTTCAATAACTGTGTTATATTTAATTAAAGATTTTAATTAATTAAAAAAACATGAAAAAAAGGACAAAATATGAAATTTTATGAAAAGGCGCTTCAAGAAATAAAAAACACAGGTGAAAAAGGGCAGTCAATAGGCGAATTGACAAAAAAGCTCAAAATAAAGACAAAATTTGAAAAAAGACAACTTGCTAAAACAATAAAACAGCTTATAAAATCCGGACTGGTTGTAGGTAAAGGCAAGAATAAATTCAGTTGCGTTAGCAAAGAGGGTCTAATTAAAGGTAAATTAAAAGGACATAGAAGAGGCTTTGCTTTTTTGATAAGAGAAGACGGCGGCGAGGATATTTTTATTCCCAATAAGGCGTTAAACGGAGCAATGCACGGAGATATTGTTTTGGTAGGACTTACAGGACCAAGCGAAGGAGTTGTTTTAAGTGTGGAAGAAAGAGGTGTTTCGCAACTTACCGGAACTTTTGTAAAGCATAAAAAATACGGTTTTGTTATTCCCGACAACGACAACTATTTCAGAGATGTTTTTATACCTTCTGATTTAACGGCAAACGCCCCGCCATATTCCAAAGTTGTGGTAAAGGTAGATAATGATTTTGGAAGCAAAGGACCCACAGGGACTATAATTGATATTTTGGGAATGGCGGGAGACAAAAACGCAGAGGCCTTGTCTATTCTCAGAGGATATGATTTTGATGATAAATTCCCGCCCGAGGTTTTGAAAGAGGCTCAAAAGATAAAGTTTGTTGAACAACAAAGAAAAGATTTGACAGACCTTTTAACTATCACAATAGACGGAGACGATGCCAAGGATTTTGACGATGCGATAAGCGTTGAGAAAACAGAAAATGGATACAAGCTTTATGTTCATATAGCTGATGTTAGCCATTATGTGAAAGAAGGCAGCATTCTTGACAGAGAGGCTTTGGAAAGAGCCACAAGCGTATATTTTCCCGGCGGTGTTTTCCCGATGTTGCCCGAAACCATAAGTAACGGGGTATGTTCTCTAAGACCCAATGAAAAGAAATTCACTATAACGGTGGTTATGGATATTGACAAAAAGGGCGATGTGAAAAACGCCAGGTTTTATGAGACTTTGACAATGTCGGATTATAGGATGACTTATGACGAAGTGGCAAAGATACTTGACGGTGACAAAAAGCTAGTTGAGAAATATAATAAGCTTATTGATATGATAAATCTTAGTAAAGAGCTTGCAGACATTATTTATAAAAAGAGAAAGGCGCAAGGCTCTATTGATTTTGGCTCAAAGGAAAGCAAAATAATATTGGATTCTAGTGGTGATGTAATTGATGTATATCCCTATATAGAGAAGGTTAGCAATTCCATAATAGAACAGTTTATGGTGCTTACAAATGAAACGGTGGCCGAGTATTTGAGTAAAAGAAAACTTCCCGCAATTTATAGAGTGCACGATGAGGCGTGCGGCGACAAACTGGAAATGTTTGTACAGTTTATTAAGGGTTTGGGATACCAATTGGATATGAAAGATGGTATTAAACCCCAGTCATTTAGCAAATTACTGGAAGAGGTAAAGGGAAAAGACGAGGAACCGATAGTTAATAAAGTAATGCTTCGCACTATGCAAAAAGCAATTTATTCCACAAAAAATAGCGGTCATTTTGGTTTGAGTTTGGAGAATTATTGTCATTTCACATCGCCCATAAGGCGTTATCCCGACCTTATGGTTCATAGAGTGCTAAAAGCGGTCATTAATGATAAAGCAGATGAGAAATTCAAACAAAGATACCAAAATCTTTGTGAGAATGCCGCTAAACAATCGACTGAAAGAGAGATTGCCTCAGCCATGGCAGAAAGGGATGTGGATGACTACTACAAGGCTATATATATGACTAAGCATATAGGCGAATGCTATAAGGGCATAATTAGCGGCATAGTGAATTCAGGTATATTTGTGACTTTAGAAAATACCGTTGAGGGCTTTTTGTCCATTGACGATTTACCCGATGATAGATATCTTGTTGATGATAAGAATTATTGTGTAAAAGGCGTAAAGTATAATTTTTCTCTTAGCGATAAAATAAATGTGAAAATAAAAGCCAGCGACCCCGACACAAGAAATGTGGATTTAGTTTTTGACGGGGAAGCAAAAAACCATCTGAAAAAATAATCTAATGTTAACTTTTTTTAAGGTTAATTGTAATATGTTAAAAACCCTGTTTTTTTGCAATCCTAACAGGGTTTTTTGACAGAAAGATTGTAATAAATTATTTTTTAAGGATATAAAATAGTCAATAAAAAAAATTTACAAAAAGATTTGAATAATAAACTATTGTCAGCCTTTTATTATTATGATATTATTTATGTATATTTTTGGAGGTGTTTATGAAAAAAATCCTTATTGTAATGTTAGTACTGATTTTTGCAGGTTCATTGTTTATGCTGTCTGCTTGTCAAGACAAAAAAGAAACGCTTTATGTTTATACTGAAAGCGGATTTCCCCCTTTTGAGTATGCTCAGGGCTCTGATATAGTTGGCGTGGATATTGATATCGCCAATGCGATTGGAGAAGAGCTGGGAATGGAAGTGGTTATTAAAGATGTTAACTTTGATTCAATAATAGCCGGTATTGACGAGGATAACGCTATTGGCCTTGCCGGTATCACAATAACCCCCAAAAGAGCTGAAGCGGTTGATTTTTCCATACCTTATTATGGCGACTCTATTCAGTATGTTGTCTATTCTGCGGGCGCTCTTGAAATAGATGAAGAGCTTATGGTTGATGGTGATGAGCTTAAGAATAAAACTCTCGGCGTACAGACAGGCACAACAGGGGACCTTACTGCAACGGAAGAGGCAGAGGAAGGCGGATTGTTTGAAGGCGCCACAGTCAGAGGTTATGACAACGCATTACAAGCGGCTCAAGATATTGGAAGCGGCTGTGACTATGTTATTATTGATAGGCTTACAGCTATGCAAATAGCATCTAACAACGAAGATCTTGTAGCAAACCAAATAAGCGGTCTTGAAGCCGAATCTTATGGAATAGCCGTAAAAAAAGGCAATAAGATGTTGCTTAACGCAATCAATTGGATATTACATAGTCTTCTTGAAGAAGGAAAAATAGACGGGTGGTTGGAAGACCATTCAGAATCTATTGAAGAATGATAAAAACATATGATAGAGACTTTTAACAGAGTATTTATATTTAACGACATGTACAAGGTGTATCTTATGGGATTAAGAAACACCTTGTATATTGCCATTGGCGCATGCATTCTGGGATTTATTATAGGCGCAATAGTTGCTTTTATAAGAATAGCTCCTAAGGATAATTTATTGATAAAGGTATTGGAACCTGTTGCTAGGTTCTATGTAACTGTGGTTAGGGGCACGCCGGTTGTATTGCAACTTTTGATTATGTACTTTGTTATATTAGCTTTTATGAGTAAAATTTGGGGCGGCGTTCTCGTAGGAATACTGACATTTGGCATCAATTCGGGAGCTTATATGTCCGAGATATTAAGAGCCGGCATAAAAGCTGTGGATAAAGGTCAACTGGAAGCGGGCAGAAGTCTGGGGTTCACCTGGGGGCAGACCATGCGGATAATCATTTTGCCCCAGGGCATAAAAAACGCTCTTCCCACTATGTTTAATGAATTTATTATGCTGCTTAAGGAAACCGCAGTAGTAGGATACATAGGAATTGCCGACCTCGTAAAGACAGCCAGAATGGTGACCAGTCAAACCTTTGAGGTTTTTGGTCCTTTGCTTATTGTGACTATTGTTTATTTATGCATGGTTTTGGGGCTCCAGAAAATCCATAGGATTATGGAAAGGAGGATGGGCAAAGGTGATTGATGTAAAAAACTGCAGCATATCCTTTGGCAAGCTTGATGTCTTGAAAGATAGAAGCGAACATGTGTCAAAAGGTGAGAAAATGGTTATTGTGGGGCCTGCGGGAAGCGGAAAAAGCACTTTTTTAAGGTG
>CAZVHD010000160.1:0-4459 GCA_964626765.1 uncultured Christensenella sp. | reverse complement strand
AGCGGACCGTCGGGATTTTTGAGAAGTGAAAAATTGACAGAATGCCTTGTTAAGTTGGGGTTGCCAATAAGACGATTTAAGACTGGAACGCCTCCCAGAATTTTGGCAAGAAGCGTGGATTTTGAAAAGATGCAGGAGCAAAAAGGGGAAAAAGGACTGCCTTCCTTTTCCCAGATGACGGATTTTGAAATAAATAACTCACATAAGTGTTATCTTACTTATACCAATAAAAAAACCCATGAAATAATAAAAAAAAATATACACAGAGCGCCTTTATACAATGGAACGATAGAAGGAGTGGGTCCCAGATACTGTCCGTCTATTGAGGACAAGATTTTTAGGTTTGCCGATAAAGAAAGGCATCAGATATTCATTGAGCCGGAAGGAGAAGACACCTTGGAAATGTATGCGCAGGGTCTTTCCACCTCAATGCCTTTTGATGTGCAGGAGGAAATGGTTCATTCAATAGAAGGCCTTGAAAAGGCTCAGATTATGAGGTACGGATACGCAATAGAATACGACTGCTTTGACCCCATATGTCTTTTGCCTTCTATGGCGATAAAAGATATAAAAGGCCTTTTTTCCGCCGGTCAGATAAACGGAAGCAGCGGCTACGAAGAAGCTGCGGCTCAAGGTCTTATGGCAGGAGTAAACGCAGTAAATTATATTGAAAAAAAGCCACCTTTTGTGTTAAAGAGAAATGAAGCGTATATTGGGGTTTTAATTGATGACCTTGTAACCAAAGGAACCAACGAACCTTACAGGATGATGACATCAAGAGCCGAATATCGCTTGCACCTCAGGCAGGATAACGCCGATTTAAGGTTGACAGAAAAAGGGCGGAAAATAGGGCTTGTTGAAGATAAGAGATATAATAAATATCTGATAAAACAAAATGAATTAAAAAGCATTAAGGAAAAACTTGAAAAAAGGTTTTCTCCAAAAGAAGTGAGGGAAGTTTTTGAGAGCAAAAACCAGCCTGCGCCAAAGGCAGGCATAAAAGCAAGAGATATTTTGAAAAGGGTTGGAATGGACATAGATGACCTTATTGCTGTGGATAAGACCTTCAAAGACATAGAAAGAGAATTGCTTTTGCTTGTTCAAACAGAGATAAAGTATGAGGGATACCTCAAAAAGCAGGACCATGACATTAAGGAAATGCAAAAAATGGAAAACAAAAAAATTCCCCAAGATATTGACTATGATAAAATAAACGGCCTTAGAAACGAGGCAAAAGACAAATTGAAAAAGATAAAGCCCCTAACCCTTGCTCAGGCGGGAAGAATAAGCGGAGTCAACCCAGCAGATACGCTGGTTTTAATGATATGGATAGCCAAAAATAAAGGAAAAATATGACTTTTGTAGAGAAATTGCTCGAAAAGGCAAAAGAAAAGGGAATTGAGCTAAACCAAGAAAAGGCAAGAAAGCTAGAAGCTTTTGCCCATCTTATGATAAAAGAAAACCAAAAATACAATCTCACAACAATAACAAGCGAAAATGATATAATAAACAAGCACTTTATTGACAGCTTTGCAGGAGCAAGATACATTGAAATTAAAGACAAAATAGTTGACATAGGAAGCGGGGCAGGCTTTCCGTCAATACCGTTAAGGGTTGTGTCAAACAGTCAATTTTTGCTTTTAGACTCCCAGATGAAAAGAATAGGGTTCCTTAAAAAGGCAATTCAACTGCTTGATTTGGATAAAATGAAAACCCTTCATTCAAGGATAGAGGATGCGGCTTGGCGTCAAGAATACAGACATAGTTTTGACAAAGTCGTAGCAAGAGCTGTGGCTCCCTTAAATGTATTAATAGAATACGCTTTGCCTTTTTTGAAAAAAGACGGAAGGCTTATAGCGTATAAGGGAAAGAGCTTCAAAGAGGAGACCGCTCAAGCTCAAAATGCCTTGAAAGTTATGGGGGGAGAGATAGAGGACATATTTGAGTATGAAATTGAAAATGAGAAAAGGGTTATCTTGACAATAAAGAATAAAGGCGGAGAACATAAGGGATATCCCCGAGGGCAAAACAAGCCCAGAAAACAACCTTTATGAGGAGGGTAGCATGGCAAAAAATTTGGGAAAAGGCATAAGCCGTTTGTTGGAGAATGTGGAAGACCAAAGAGGGTCAGGCGGAGAAAGGGTTTACAAAATCCCTTTGACACATATAGAACCAAACCCCAATCAGCCCCGAAAGGACTTTAATGAGAAGGCATTAGGAGAGCTTGCCGAATCCATACGAGAACATGGGATTATACAGCCTATTGTTGTAAAAAACAAGGGCAATAAATTTTTAATTGTGGCGGGAGAGAGAAGATTTAGAGCGGCGATGATGTTGGGGCTTAATGAAATGCCAGTCATAATAAAAGAACTCAGCGACCAAAAGACCAGAGAAGTAAGTCTTATTGAAAACCTGCAAAGAGAGGATTTGAACGCAATAGAGGCCGCACAAGCGCTAAAAGAGCTTATGGGCACGCATAAGCTCACACAAGAAGAACTTGCAAGAAGAATAGGCAAATCCCGTTCGGGTATAGCAAATACCATGAGGCTTTTATTATTGGACACAACAGTACAGCAGTTGGTCAGAGAAGACAAGCTGAGCGCAGGACACGCCAGAACGCTCATTCCCATCACTAAAAAAGAGGACCAGATAAGGCTTGCAAACGAAACGGTGAACAAAGGCCTTTCCGTAAGAGAGGTGGAAAAGAAAGTCAGATATTATCTTCATCCTGAAAAAGAGCCTAAAAAGATGAATGAAGAGCAAAAGAAAAAGTTCACAAAGGAAATGAAAAGTTTTGTAGACGATATGAAACGAATCTTTATGACAAAAGTCAAAATAATGGGAAACGAGAAAAAAGGCAGAATAAGCATAGATTATTATACAAAAGACGACCTGCAAAGAATCTATGAACTGATAAAAGGGTTGGAATAAAGAATTTTTTACAAAAGAAAGAACATATAAGACCTGAATACTGAAAAAAGGCAACAATATATAGAAAAAACTGTTGTTATTAGTCGTAGTTGACAAAACATTTTTTAAGATAAAACAATGTTTTTTATAATTATTTTTATAGATAAAAAAAGCTTTTATATAAAGAATATTTATTATTTTCTAACGATAGAGCAATAATTTAATAAAGACCCCGTTTTTGTCTTTAACAAAAGCGCATTTCAAAGGAAGAGAGACGAATTGAAAAAGGTAAAAAAGGCTGTACATAATATATAATTACTGTTATAATATTATATATATTATATAAAATTTTATTTTTTATTATTTATATATAAAAATAAGGAGAACAACCAAGAATGAGCGACAAAATAATAAAAGCCTATGACCAGGATACCATTCAGGTTTTGGAAGGTCTGGAGCCAGTCAGGAAAAGACCGGGGATGTATATAGGCTCAACTGACGAAAGAGGGCTACATCATCTTGTCACGGAAATAGTCGACAACTCCATAGACGAGGCATTGGCGGGATACTGCACGCACATAGAAGTGACCCTTCAAAAAGACGGCTCAGTAAAAGTTAGAGATAACGGAAGAGGCATTCCCACAGGGATTATCCCCAAGGAAAAAAAGTCAGCGGTGGAAGTTGTCTTAACAAAACTTCACGCCGGCGGAAAATTTGGCGGTGGCGGCTACAAAATAAGCGGCGGGCTTCATGGAGTGGGGCTTTCTGTCGTAAGCGCTTTGAGCGAATATTTGGAAGCTACTATTTATCAGGACAAAAAGATACACAGACAGCTTTATAAAAGAGGAAAACCTCAAACAGAGCTTGAGGTTATCGGACAAACAGACGAGACCGGAACGCAAATTATCTTTTTTCCGGACACAACAATATTTGAAACCACGCTATTTACCTTTGACAAAATAAAAGGCCGCCTTAAAGAGCTTGCCTACCTTAACAAGGGGCTGAGAATAACTATAAGCGACGAGAGAGAGGGAAAAGAGCAAGAAAGAAGCTATAAGTTCGACGGGGGCATAATTCATTTCATAGAGAATATGAACAAAAACAAGGAAACGCTTTTGCCCGAGGTTTTTTACTGCGAAATAATAAACCCCAATAACGAAGTAGAAATTGCTTTGCAATATAACAACGGTTTTTCGGAAACCATATATTCCTACGCAAACAATATTTACACAGAAGAGGGAGGCGTTCATTTAGACGGATTTAAGACCGCCTTAACAAAAGTTATCAATGAATACGGTCAAAAGCTCAAAGTGCTCAAAGACACTGAGAGATTGAGCGGTGAGGATGTCAGAGAGGGTCTAACCGCAGTAATAAGCGTCAAACTGGACAACCCCCAATTTGAGGGGCAGACAAAAACAAAGCTTGGAAATACCTTTATGAGAACGCTTGTTAATAAAGTCTTGACTGAAAAGCTGGGAGAATATTTTGAGGAAAACCCAAAAATAGCCAAAGAAGTCATCACAAAATCTATAAACGCCAAAAGAGCAAG
>CAZVHD010000159.1:0-4497 GCA_964626765.1 uncultured Christensenella sp. | reverse complement strand
TAAAAAAGCTTAGAAAAAAAAGCTTTTTAAGAAAAAACAATAAATTTATGATAAAACAACCTCTGTCCATTGCTTTTGACATGATAAAAAAATAAGAGGAGATAAAAGTACGAATATAAAAATCCTTAACCTTACAAGAAAAACGGGAATATAAAAAAGCTTAAAAAAAAAAGCTATTTAAGAAAAAACAATAAACTTATGATAAAACAACCTCTGTCCATTTGTTTTTGAGATGATAGAAAAATAAGAGGAGATAAAATGACGAATATAAAAAATCCTAAACTTTTGAGAAAATCAAACAAATCGATTATATTAAAAAAACTGTACTCGTCAGGAGCGATGTCAAGAGCTTCGATTGCCGACACTTGTGGATTTACAAAACCTGCGGTATCCACACTTATAAACGCAATGCTCGATGAAAAAACCGTGGTCATAAAAGGCAAGGTTACAAGGAGCAATCCCGGTAGAAGAGAAGTTCTTGTCGATATCAATTACAACAGCTTTCTTGCTGCCGGAATAAACATTGAAAGCGATAAAATCCATTTTTCACTTTGCCGTATGGATAATGTCTTAAAAAAGCTCGTTTGTGATACGGCGATACTTTATGCAGGTGACCCCATTAAAATAATAACAGAAAAACTCAATACAATTATAAAGGGCTATGAAGATAAAGTTTTGGGAGTTGGCATAGGGGTTGTAGGTCTTGTCAATGAAAATTCAGGTCTTGTGGAAATGAGCTATGGCCTATTGAAAGAAAAAATAAATCTTAAAGAAGCTTTACAAAATTATTACAATTTTCCCGTTGTTGTGCTCAACAATGTCAGAGCGCAGGCAAAGGCTCTTATTGATGAGAATAATACCAATTTTCTTTATGTAAAGCACAGTCCCGGACTGGGCTGCGCCATTGTGGACAAAGGAAGCGTCTTAAGCGGATCAGACAAGCAGGCGGGAGAGCTTGGACATACCATTGTTGAGCTTGACGGCGAGCTTTGCAGATGCGGGAAGAAAGGTTGTCTTGAGGCTTATATTGCTGAAAACAGGATAGTCAATTATTATTATAAAAAAACATCCGAAGTGCTGGAGATAGGTAAAATATATTCCTTGTATGAGCAAGATGACTTTGTGAGGTTGAAACTGGATGACTGCATTGATAAACTAGCCTTAGCGGTGGGCAATTCGTCGGTGATTATTGACCCGTTGAGGATTATTGTTATGGGTGGAATTTTTAATTATGACAAGCTATATCAAAGATTTATAAGTAAATTAAAGGACTTATGTATTGAAAAACCTGTCTCAAGAGTGGAAGATGACGAGAAAATAAAATCAATAGCGGGAGCTAGAATGATATTAAAAAAACATTTATTTGAGGTGTAAATATGAAAAAAAAGAAGATAAAGTTAGGATTGGTATGTCTTATCAGAAAGACATTTGACTATGAGGCTGCAAAAGAGATTTATAAAGAAATCAAAGAAAAGCTTTTAGTCAGAGATGATTTGACTCTTGTAGCGGTTAAGGATTGTATTGAAGAGCCTTTCGAAGCTGAACAAGCCGCCAAAATGTTCAATCAGGAGGCTGTGGACTGTGTGGCAATAATAAGCGGTACTTTCCACTTGGGGCATTTGGCGTTGGAGATTAAGAAGCATGCGGACAAACCGCTTTTATTGTGGGCTCTTCCCGAACTGCCCTATGACGGTGGGAAAATTAGACTGAATTCGGTTTGCGGCGTCAATCTAAACGCTTCAAATCTCGTAAAAAGCGGCATTAATGATTTTGTGTATCACATTGGGCGTGACATTGACGAAAACTGGCTGGATGCCATAAGAGCTATGTCGGCTTTGAAAGAGGCTAAAATAGGTATTTTGGGTTATAGGGCAAAAGGCTTTTTTAATGTTGGAGTTGACGAGCTTGCAACATATAAAAAATTTGGTGTTTTAATTGACCATTATGAGCTTGACGAGGTATTCAACTATGACCCATCAGAAAGCGATGTGGACTTGTTTATTGATATAATAGGCAATAATTTTCAAAACAAAGACAGTAAAAATATTCGTTTGATAAGTCAACTTGCGGCAAAATTCAAAGCCTTTATGGAAAGTTATAATCTTTCCGCCTTGGCTGTGCGGTGTTGGCCTGAGTTTGCAAAGGGGTTTGGAATAGCGCCTTGCGCCTCTATGTCAGTTTTACAAAGTCTTGGATATATATTGGCTTGCGAAGGCGATATAGACTGCGCAATAACAATGATAGCCCATAAAGCTATGGGAGCGGTGACCCCTTTTATGGCTGATTTGAGTCAGGTTGATATACAAAACAATTCCGCCCTCATGTGGCACTGCGGCGTAGCGCCTTGCAATCTTAAAGACAATATCTCTGAATGTACGCTGGACGACTATCACGCCGGTGGAAAGGGTATGACAGCCGGTTTTGTGATGAAACAAGGCAATATAAATATGACAAGGCTTGATTCAATAAATGGAGAATACAGACTTTTTCATCAAAGAGGAAAGGCAAAGAAGATGGAAAAGCTTTTGCTTGGAACATATGCGAAAGTTGAATTTGAACTGCAAATGAAAGATGTTTTGGACAAGGTTATTTATTCGGGGGTGGCGCATCATGTGTCAATGGTATATGGCGATTACACAAAACCCCTTGAGATTTTTGCCAGATTAAAAAATATAGATATCTTGTAAGGACAATATATATATGAAAAAACAGACTTTAATCAACATTTTTTTTGTTGCCGGTATGGCTCTGTCGTGGGCGGGCTATTATACCATATCCAAATGGACTGTTGATTATAGCGGCTCGGTATTTTTCACAGGTATGGTATTGAGAGGGGCGGCGTTTGTCGCGCTTACAATTATCCTTCTTGTGAAAAAGGAGTTTTTGGGACTGTTTAAGATGGGAAAGGTGGCGTTAATTCTTATGCTTATCGGCGTATTTGGGTTTATGTTTGACACCTTTGCAAATATAGGATTTAAGAACAGTTCGGTAAGCGTTGGAACTTTGCTGTTAAAAACAGATGTGCTGTTTGCCAATTTTATATCGGCGATTTTTTTGAGAGAAAAACTGCATTTGTCCGATTGGATAGGAACAATCATTATGCTATCAGGCGTGGTGTTTGTTATGAACATAAATTTTTACAACATAGCTTTTAATTGGTATGATTTGTTCTTTATTTTAAGCGCCTTGATTGTAACAATAAACGCCTTTACCATAAAATACGCAAGAGAAAAACACTACGCTACATCTTTAGAAGTGGGATATTATAACAATTTTGTGGTGATGATGCTGTTTATGATAAGTTTCTTTATATCGGGGGATATAAACATAATTGAGGGCGTAAGCGTAACGCCATTGCTTATAGGACTTATAGCCTTGGGCGGTACATGTCAAAGCCTCATTTATATTTTTTATTATAGAAATCTTAAATATTATCCCGTATGGCAGGTTAAATTAAGATTGTTGCTTATTCCCGTCATTTCAAGCATTTTTGGAATTTTCGTATTTAACGAAGAAATGAATTTGTGGAAGGGAATTGGAATGGCGCTTGTGCTAACGGGCGCGGTTGTGGTTATTATGCGGGAGAAAATAAACCAAATATGGTTGAGGCTAAAAAGAAGGTAGGCTTAAAATGCCCAAAGGAGAGTTTATGAAAATTATTGAAAAAGATGGCTTGACACTTTATTTTAAGAAAAAAGAGGTTATTAAGCACACAGCGAAAAACCCGTTTGCATGCTTGCTAAATTGGGATTTGAAATACAAAAGCAGTCATGGAAATTTCAAGGTTAAAGACAAAGTTAAAAAATCAATACCTCTTGAAAAGTACCAAATATTAAAAAAGAGCGATGACAATATAAAAATAAAGTTCTTTAGCGGCGAGCTTTGGCTTATTCTTGATATAACAGTAACAGACGGGGTTATGAATATCTATTTTGATAGTTCTCAAAAAGACTTTTCCTATAAATTTAATGTACCTTTCAATAATGCAAAAGGCGTTTTTGGAGGCGGCGAACAGTACAGAAAGCTCAATCTCAAAGGCGAAAGGGTTGTTAATTTTGTATCCGAACACATAACCGTAAAGCCCATAATTCAAAAGACTATACTTTCTTTTATGAAATATAAGGAAAAAGAACACAAGGACATACAGACATATTCTCCTTTGTCCTCGTTTGTCTTTGATAAGATGTTTGCAGTGAGATTTGATAGTGACGGGTATGGTGTTTTTGACTTTAATGGCGAAGACTTTTTCACAACTTGTCTTCATGAATGTCCCAAAAAGCTTGATTTTATTGCGGAAAATTCTTTTTCCGATATAGGCAAAAAACTGGCTCAAGACACCCCCAACAAACAGTATCTGCCCGATTGGTGTTATGACGGTATGATTTTGGGCGTTCAGGGCGGTATAGAAAGAGCAAAGCAAAAGGCGTTTAATATGATAGACAAGGGCGCCAAAGTATGAGGTGAGTGGTGTCAAGACTGGTCTGGAAAGAAAGTTAC
>CAZVHD010000158.1:0-4578 GCA_964626765.1 uncultured Christensenella sp. | reverse complement strand
GTCCTGATATAAGGGCAAATATAAATCTATATTATGATATAATGATTCAAAAGAGGTGACTTATGGGCACAACAGACAGAAAAATTAAATTGGTAAAAATCCTTGAAATTTTGAGAAAGTATAGCGACGAGGACAATCCGCTTAGTACAAATGAACTTATTCAGAAACTTTATAACGAGGGCATAAGAGCTGAAAGAAAGGCGATTTATGACGATATAAGGCTTTTGAACAAATTCGGATATGAAATTCTTTGTCGAAGATATCGCAGCAATTATTATTATATTGTTGACAGAAATTTTCAAATTCCCGAATTGAAAATTCTTTTGGATGCAGTGCAGGCAGCGGCTTTTATTACCGAGAAAAAGACAAAAGAACTTGCCTTAAAGATTGCCAATCTTGCCGGCGATAACAAAGCAAAATTACTAAAAGAAAATATAGTTTTATTCAATACAATAAAGCACAGCAACGAATATATCTATTACAATGTGGATGTGATTGACCGCTGTATTTTGAAAAGAAAAAAGGTATCTTTTTTGTATTTTGATTATGGTCTTGACTGCAAAAGGATTTACAGAAAGGAAAAAGAACGCTACATAGTAAACCCCGTGGCTTTGGTTTTTTCCGAGGATAATTATTATTTGGTGTGCTACAATGATAAATATAAGAATTTATCCAATTACAGAGTTGACCGAATGGAAAAGGTAGAAGAACAAAATCAAGACATTATTGAGGCTAACTGTGTAAAAGATTTTAATATCCATAAACATAAAAAGCAAGTGTTTTCAATGTTTGCAGGAGAGCTGACTCATGTCCAAATGCTTGCGCATAACGAGCTTATAGATGTTATCGTAGACAAATTCGGTGAAAAAGTAGGGATGAAAGTGTTTGATGAAGAGCATGTTTTACTATCAGTTGATGTGCAGATAAGCCCCACTTTTTTTGCATGGTGCTTTACCTTTGGACAAAAACTAAGAATTATATCTCCTCAATCAGTAGTAGATGAAATGAAATCAAGAGCAAAAGAAATATTGGATTTATATTAAAAAATCTCTCTTATTTTCTATAGGAAATTTATTAATTAATTAACACCTTTAATTAATTATTAGATTATTGAAAAGGCTTAAAAACAAAGACTTATTTTATTGATATAAGATATAGACAAAAGAATTAATTAACACCTTTAACTAATTATTTGAATTATTTACCGCATCAAATAAAAAGCTAATTATTTGTTTAACCTTATTGATTAAACTATTCTTTTCTTGCTCTAAATCTATGGTTTGAATATTAAATGCTTTCTTAATATCGGCTCCATGAGTGGGGCGACCTTCTTTCATTATGATAGTGTTCATACTATCAATAATCTCTTTGGAGTCATAAAACAAATCTTTCACAACCGCTATCACTTCCTGATACCAGTCATTGGCTTTTATTTTAGCGTCTTTTATGTCAAATGCGCTTATATCATATAGCTCTTGAGCTTTTTTGTCAATTTTTTCAATTGCTTTTAGAGCTTGAAGCTTATCTTTTTTCAAATCCATTTTTTCACATCCTTATTTTTATAATAACTTATATCGCTAAAAATATCAAATAGAATTTATAGCTTAGGCAAAAGGCTTCATAAATCCTCCATTGAATAGGCGAAAATTTGCGTTAGGGGCATCTTGGAAATGTTGCCTTAATACTTTTTATTAATATGGACATAATAAAATAAGGTCAGAAATCATTTTTTGTCTTTTTTTTACGATTTTGATGAGTTTTACATAATTTTACAGACATTGTATAATGAAATTAAGTTAATCAAGAAAGGAGGTATTCTATGTTTAACAATGTATTAAGAAAAGGAAATATAGGCTCATTAGAGCTTAAGAACCGCTTTGTCGTGCCCCCTATGGGTACGGGAAGAGCCGAATTAGACGGGTCTCTCAATGAGAATGTGATAGAGTATTATGTGGAAAGAGCAAGAGGAGGTTTCGGACTTATTATTCTTGAAGTTACGGGAATTGACCCTTTAGGAAAGGCTATTCCCGAGCAGATTATGATAGACGATGACAAGTATATCCCGAAGCTTAAAGAGCTTGCGGATAGAATTCACGCAGAGGGCGCTAAAGTTTTTCCACAATTGCATCATGCCGGAAGACAAGCAGTTGAGGCTATCATAAACACTCAATCGGTAGCCCCATCGGCTATTTCCTGTCCAATGACAAGATCTATGCCAAGAGAACTAACAACAGAAGAAGTATATGAACTGATAGAAAAATTCGCTGACGGAGCTGTAAGGGCTCAAAAGGCGGGATATGACGGTGTGGAAATCCACGGAGCGCATGGCTATCTTGTGGGACAATTTTTATCAGGATACACCAACAAGAGAACCGACGAGTTTGGAGGAACCTTTCATAGAAGGATGAGATTTGCTAGTGATATTATAAAGACTATCAAGCAAAAATGCGGAAAGGAATATCCTGTATGCATAAGAATAAGCGCCGACGAAAGAGTGGATGGCGGACTCAAGCCCGAGGAAAGCGCGGTCATAGCAAAAGAGATGGAAAAAGCCGGCGCAGACGCCATTCATGTATCAACCGGAGTTTATGCCAGCATGCCTTATATCATAGCTCCGGCAAGCATTGAGCCCGGATATATCTTAGAGTCATGCAAGGTTATAAAAAAAGCGGTGAATATTCCTGTTATAGCTGTGGGAAGAATAAATGAGCCTTATCTTGCCGATAGAGTTATTGAAGACGGTATTGCTGATTTTGTATCATTTGGAAGGGGCTCATTGGCAGATCCTCATTTACCAAATAAAACCAAGGAAGGCAAAGTGGAGGAAATTTTATCCTGCGTGGGATGTATGACCAGATGTCAAGGTGTTGTGGCAGGGAATGATAAAGACAGGGGCGTGTCCTGTATGGTAAATCCGTTTTGCGGACAAGAGGATAAAAGGAAAATCACTGCGGCAAAGAAAAAGAAAAAGATTGTCGTTGTGGGCGGCGGTCCTGGAGGTCTTGAGGCGGCATGGATACTTGCCGCAAGAGGTCATGAAGTTACGCTTTTTGAAAAGAGCAATAAACTGGGCGGACAGTTTAATCCCGCGTCCGTGCCTCCCGGAAAGCAGGCTCTTCTTGCATGTTTAACATATTATCAAAAGATGTGTGAAAAATACGGAGTGGACATAAGACTTGGAGTAGAAGCGGATGAATGTCTTATTAGAGATTTGAAACCTGACGAGGTTATACTTGCCACAGGGGCAAACCCTTGCGGATGCCAAATTCCCGTAAAAGATATTCCAGTTGTTCAGGCAAATGATGTCCTGGATGGAAAGGTTAATCTTGGGGAAAATGTGCTTGTCGTAGGCGGCGGGCTTGTTGGTCTTGAAACAGCAGAACATATTTTGAGTATGGGAAGAAAAGTTACTTTAACCGAAATGCTTTCTGAAATCGGAAAGGATATGCCTAATGCAGTGAAATATTTTTCACTTAAAAAGCTTAATCAAAACAATGTAAAGATTTATACAAATACAAAAGTAAAGGAAATCAATAAAAAGGGCGCGATATGTGAAGACCTCTCGGGAAAAGTTAACTTAAAAGACTTTGATATGGTAGTTCTTGCAATAGGTTCATTATCTCATAATCCTTTGGAAAAAGAGCTTAGAGAAAAAGTGAAGTCATTGCATGTCATTGGAGACGCGTTAGAAGCAAGAAGAGGCGTTGAAGCAATAGAAGAGGCAGTTAGCTTGGCTCTTGAACTTTAATAGATATATCACAACAAAAGTCAAAGACAAGAATAAGGTCAGGCAAACGCCTGACCTTATTAAAATTTAATTATATTCATTATCTTATGCGGGTTTTATTTTGTTTTCTTTATCTTCAATTCTTCGCATTATTACAAACTTGCTCATTAAAAAGACAATAACAAATGTGAAGAACATCCAAATGAGTTTACCTAATATGCCGCTGATATTGGCATTGTTTATAAATCCGTTAAGCCAAGTGACAAGAAGCGGTCCGCTATAAGTTTGCAAACCAATAATGATTATTACCATGACGGCGTACATAAGGGCGCTGTATACAACATTGTTGTTGGCATTAAATGTTTTTTTGCGGTTTGTTATGAAAGCAACAATTTGCGCTAAGGTTATGGACACCAAAAAAGCTATCATTGTGCCCAAGCCTCCCGCATCTCCGCCGCTATATTCAAAAATAAACCAATTGAAAGGCTGGTCGTTTAATGATGTAAGAAATACGCTATTTAATAATAAATAGGAGACCATTTCCGTCACTGCGGCAATCATACTAATTAATGAGAACATAATAAATTGCCATATGGCCTTGTGTTCATCGGCAAACTTTTTGATTTTTGAAATATTTTGCATAATATAGAATTCCTTTTTTGAATTAATAGATTCATTATATAACAATTAATCGCTGTATTCAATATGCAAAATTACCTATTGCATATTTTGTTCAATCAATTTAAGAAATTTTTAATATTATATTGACGCTATATACCTTTTATGTTAATATATATATAAGTATAAAACTTTTTAATATTTGCATATAATGTAGTGAACCATCATAAAGA
>CAZVHD010000157.1:0-4589 GCA_964626765.1 uncultured Christensenella sp. | reverse complement strand
CCAGGAATTGAGTCAGTTGAGATTGAGCCTTGTATCTTTAGCTTTAGAGGAAAGAAAATATATAAGAGATTTCAAAATTTTATATGACTATTATTTTTTAGAATTTAAGAAAAACGAAGTTATGGAAAGCTGCTCCAGCTCAAGCAAAGCGTTTATCCTTGAGGGATGGCTACCAAAAGAAAAGAATAAGATTATTGAGGATATAATTGACAAAAAGTGCAAATATGCCGAGGTTATTTTTAGGGACCCTCATAAAAATGAAATTCCTCCCACATTAACTAAAAACAATCAGTTTGCAGACCCATTCGAGGCGTTGACTAAGATGTACGGTACGCCAAATTATAAAGAAGTGGACCCCAGTATATTTGTGGCTATATTCTTTTTCATAATATTTGGGTTTATGTTTTCAGACGCCGGATACGGTATAGTACTTGCAGTAAGCTGTCTTGTATATTATTTCATAAAAAAGCCCGTCAAAAAATCCGGAAGGATGTTGATTCTTTTTGGACTGGGAGGCGTTGCCACAATAATATGGGGCGCTATATTTGGCGGTTGGTTTGGAATGACTTTTCCCAATGAGCCGCTTATTGACCCCCTTGACGCAACAGGAGCTTTGGTCATGCTTGGCGTTGCGCTAGGTATAGGGGCTCTTCAGATATCAACCGGATTTGTAATTAGCGGCATAAACCATATAAGAGAAAAAAAATATTCGGAAGCAATATTCGGTCAATTTAGTTGGGCGATAATGTTTTTAGGATTGATTCTTGTTGTAATAGGTATGCTCACACAAACCTCAATAATACAAGATATAGGTTTATATGTGGCTCTTAGCGGAGTTGCAATGATGCTTCTTGCGGGAGCTATCGGCAAGAAAAATCCCATAAAGATGGTTTTTGGCGCTCTTGGAAGGGCCTATGGCTCAATAAATATTGTCAGCGACCTTTTGTCCTATTCCAGACTTTTTGGTATTGGTTTGACAACCGGAGTTATTGGCTTTGTGGTCAATCAGTTTGCCGTTGTTATAGTCAGCTTTTTTCCGCCGTCCGCGGCATTCGCCGGTTGGATAATGGCTGTGCCTGTACTGCTTGTGGGGCATTTGTTCAACTTTGGCATAAACCTTTTAGGGGTTTATGTTCATAACACAAGATTACAATACATTGAATTCTTTCAAAGATTCTATCAAGGTAACGGACATGAGTTTGTTCCCCTTGGTTCACAAACAAAATTTACTTACTTTAATAACTAATTAGGAGGTTATATTATTATGATTACTTTGGGTGCTTTTTTTGCATTATTAGGAGGGGCTATTGCTGTTTTTGCTTCAGGCGCCGGCTCATCTAAAGGTGTTGCTATGGCCGGAGAGGCCGCTTCAGGTGTGGTAGCCGAAGACCCGGACAAATTTGTAAAATGTCTTATATTACAGCTTTTACCTGCGACTCAGGGAATTTATGGCTTTATCATAGCTTTCTTGGTTGTGCTCAACGCCAATGTAATGGGCGGCGACATAACAGCGTATTCAACCGCTCAGGGATTGCTTATATTAGCCGGTTGTTTACCAGTGGGTATCGGCGGACTTTTTTCAGCGGCTTTTCAGGGAAGAAACGCAGTTGCCGCTATCGGAATGGTTGCAAAAAGACAGGAAGAAATGTCAAAAGTTATGCTTATGACAGCTATGGTTGAGACCTACGCTCTTTTAGGTTTTCTGATTTCTTTCCTTATAGTATTTCTTGGTTCAAGCGGATTTATTGTTTAAGAAGGGTATAAAATGAAAGGAAAAGAAGCGATTATTAATAGAATAATCACAGACAGTCGAAAAATAGCCAATTCTACTTCGGAAGAAGGCGTGCAAAAGGCTCAGGAGATAATAAACGCAGCCGAAAACGATGCGAAAATTTATCGAACCAAAAACAGGCAAGAGTCGGAAAGGGAAAGAGAAGATATCATAAAGCGGAGAATAACCGTTGCCAACCTTGAAGTCAAAAAGCTCTTGCTTAAAGCAAAGCAAGAAATCATAGGAAAAGCTTTTTCTCAAAGCATTGAGCAGATAAGAAAAGATAAATTGAAATATAAAGATATGCTATGGGGAATGCTTGAATACGCTGAGGACGGCGACAAACTGATTTTATCAGAAAATGACAAAGATATAGTCAAACTCAAAGATGTGGAAGAGTTTTGCAAGAAAAAGGGCATAAAGATTACTATCAACAAAGAATATGGCAATTTTAAGGGCGGTTTGGTCCTCCTTGGCAAGAGCTCTGACAAGAACTTTACACTTGAAGTCGAACTCAATTCCTTAAGAGATGAAATAGAACCGGAAATTGCATCAATGCTTTTTGAGGAGTAATACATGAAAGAAGGTTTAATATTTGCTAATACAAGAGCCAAGGCAAGGGAAAACAATTTGTTTTCCTATGACAGAATACAGCGTATGATGGAATGCCCGACTCTAAAAGAGGCCACAAGAATTTTGATTGAGGCTAATTATGGCGGCGGATTGGTAATAAACGAAGAAAACGAATTTGAAAAATTGCTTCAAGCCGAACAAAGCATCGTAACTGATTTTGTAAGAGAGGTTGCGCCTAGCGGAATTGGTTTTGAATGCTTTTTCTTAAAAAATGATTATCATAATATTAAATCTCTTATAAAAGCAAAATACGCTAACTTGGAAGATGAAAAACCAATGATACTTCCAGACGGACTATATACAATATCTGAAATAAAAGAACGGCTCAATAAAGGCAAACTAGACTTTACACCCTATTTGGTTGACGCTGTTGAGAGTATTGAAAAAAGGTTTAAGGTTGGCGAAGGAAGCCCCAGAATAATTGATATTTTTATTGATAAAGCAATGTTTCAGGATATAACGCAAAGACTTAAGGATAAGAATGTGGACCATTATGTGAAGGATTACTTCAATAAGCTTATAGACACCACAAATATATTATCATTTTTGAGAGTGTGTAAAATCGGCGGCAAAATGAGTATGTTTGCTCAAGATTATATCGAAGGCGGTTCATTGAGCATAAGTACTTTTTCCGAAAGTTTCAGCGATCCTTTTATAAAGTTGCCTGAGACTTTAAGAGCAACGCCATACAGTCATCTGGTTAAGAACTTGAGTCAGGAAGATTTCTCAGAATACGAAACAGCGCAGGACAATTTTTTATTAAAGGTTTTTGCTGAAAGAAAAGGAGATATGTTCTCGGTTGCGCCTATAATAGGTTATTATCTTGCAAAATTAAATGAAATAAAAGTAATCAGAGTTATTTTAGTGTGTGTTAAAAATAAAATTCCTAAGCAGGATATGAAAAAAAGAGTGAGGAAATTGTATGCTTAGCAACAACAAAATTGCAATAATAGGCGATAAAGACAGCATCTTGTCTTTCAAGGCAATTGGCGTAGATGTATATCCCGCAAGAAATAATTTTGAAGCTCAAGATACCTTAAAAAAACTTGCAAGGGAATATGCTGTTATATTTATTACTGAGGATATTGCGGAAAAAATTCAGGATATAGTAAAAAGGTATAAAACTCGTCCTTTTCCTGCGGTTATACCAATTCCTTCCGCTCAAGGCAGCACAGGGTTTGGAATGAGAAGTATATCTAAAGATGTGGAAAAGGCTATTGGAACGGATATATTGTTTAATTCCTAATCAATCTAAAAGGCATGGATATTAGGAATCACGAAAATTAGGAATTATCAAGGAGAAAAGAATATGACAAAGAAAGGAAAAATCATAAAAGTAAGCGGTCCGCTTATCGTTGCGGGCGGTATGTCTGACAGCAAGATGTATGATGTTGTCAGAGTGGGCAAGCAAAAGCTTATCGGTGAGATAATTGAGCTCAGAGGCGATAGAGCGTCAATTCAGGTGTATGAGGAGACGGGTGGAATAGGACCCGGTGACGATGTTGTATCAACGGATATGGCCTTGTCCGTTGAGCTTGCTCCCGGTCTTATCGAAGGTATATTTGACGGTATACAAAGACCTCTTAACGCATTAAGAGAAGCGTCGGGCGATAGAATAGCAAGAGGAATTGACATTAAATCCCTTGACCACGATAAAAAATGGAAATTTAATACTACCGCTAAAAAAGGCGATAAAGTTTCCGCAGGCGACGAACTCGGCTTTGTAAAGGAAAATGATATTGTAAAACATAAAATAATGGTACCTTTCGGACTGGAAGGTGAAATTGTCGATATAAAAAGCGGTGAATTCACTATTGATGAAACAATAGCGAAGATAAAAACTCAGAAAGGCGAAGAAAAAGAAGTTAAAATGCTTCAAAAATGGCCTGTAAGAAAAGGAAGACCTTATAAGAGCAAACTTCCTCCTGATATTCCGATGGTAACAGGTCAGAGAGTTATAGATACTTTCTTCCCGATAACAAGGGGCGGTGTTGCCGCAGTACCCGGTCCTTTTGGCTCCGGAAAAACCGTAGTTCAACACCAGCTAGCTAAATGGGCGGACGCTGATATTATCGTTTATGTAGGCTGTGGAGAAAGAGGAAATGAAATGACTGATGTTCTAAATGAATTCCCCGAACTTACAGACCCGAAAATAGGCGAACCTCTTATGAAAAGAACAGTTCTT
>CAZVHD010000156.1:0-4635 GCA_964626765.1 uncultured Christensenella sp. | reverse complement strand
ATTTGCATATCATATAAAAACATTTCTAAAATGTCACTTGACTTTATGAATTCAAACGCCACTCCCAATTCCTTTGCTTTTTTTATTGCTTTATAACTTTGATTTATTGCTCCGTCATATCCCACTTTTTCATCAAGCCAATTGATATATACTTCAGAAGGCTGGGATGTGAACAATCCGTCAAGAAGAGTTATTCTTGATGGAATATAATCCGAATCAATCACATCAAATACCTTTAATTCGCTCATATATCCACCAGCCGCCACCGCAAGAGAGGCTCCTAGTGAATGTCCTTGCCACCTTATTTCACCGCCTTGATAATTATGACTTTTCAAAAAGTCGTAGTAATAGGCAATAAAAATCTCCGCAACAGAATGACTGGGCACATCATTGCTTTGCAAAAAAGGCAAGGACGATGAGCTGTTCAAAAACCTCATTCCTTCGTTTGTACCCCATATTTTCCGTTCGGCGCTGAATAAATCATCACTAAACAGTGTCTTCCAGGTAAATATTGCGGTATTGTAACCTTTGTCTTGCCAGCTTTCAAGATTATATAAATCTCTCACGCTTTCGTCTCCCCAATTATCAGGATGACCGTCTATATAAACAACTAGTGGCTTATTATTATCAAAAGGTACGGCTTGCTCTGTGGACCTTACTCTTTGGAAGTTTTCGTCATAAAAGAAAAGCCCTAATTCATTTATGTCCAAAGCTTCGGGAATATATAAATCATCCAAAGTTATAAGTTCAACCTTTCTTTCTCCCTCATGGATTTTTTCATAATAGCTGATGGTAACAGCTGTTGCAAGCGCCAAGGCAACCATAATTATCATTACTATTACAGATAACCGTTTGCGCATTTTACCTCCTGATTATGAAAATACAAATGTATTATAGCATACAAACCTTTAACCACAAATAAATAATAAGTAACAATTCTTAAATAATCTTAAAAATCATAACTAAAATATGGCCTCAATAAATTCTTTTGCGTTAAAAGGCAGAAGGTCGTCAATTTTTTCTCCCACTCCCACATAAACAACAGGCATCTGGTGTTCGGCGCTTATCGCCATAACAACTCCGCCTTTTGCGGTTCCGTCCAATTTGGTTAATATAATACCGTCTATCTCAATTGCCTTATCAAATATTTCAACCTGGTTGACCGCATTTTGCCCTGTTGTGGCGTCCAGGACTATGAAGTTTCTTTTGTCTGCGTTTGGAAGTTCTCTTTCCACAACTCTGTTGATTTTCTTTAATTCTTCCATAAGATTTTTTTTGTTATGCAGTCTACCTGCCGTATCCACAAGCACTACATCGGTGCTTTTTGCCTTTTGGGAATTTATAGCGTCAAATACCACAGCCGCAGGGTCGGACCCCTCGCTATGTTTTACTATTCTCACATCAGCTCTTTTTGCCCATATCTCCAACTGGTCTCCTGCCGCCGCTCTGAATGTATCCGCCGCAGCTATTACGACGCTCTTTCCGTTGTCCTTAAATAGCTTTGCAAGTTTTCCAATAGCAGTCGTCTTTCCAACTCCGTTGACTCCGGCTACAAGTATAACTAAAGGGTACTTGTATTCGTCCACAATATAATCTATGCTTTCTAGCATAATCTGCTTTAATAAGTCTTTTGCTTTCATGGGGTCGGTAATTTTATTTTCAAATACTCTTTGTTTGAGATTCTTTATGATTTCTTCCGTGGCGGCAACTCCCATATCCGCGCTAATAAGAGCAAATTCCAATTCCTCATAAAAATCCTCGTCCAGCTGTTTTGCTGTAAAAATTTCAAAGAGTCTTTTGGTTATATTTTCTTTAGTCTTTTTAAGCCCTTGTCTTATCTTAGAAAAAAATGACATCTTCACCTCTTTAACTTACATTTTTTAATGCGGTAGATAGCTTAACGCTAACTATTTTGGACACACCCTTTTCTTGCATTGTTACGCCATAAAGGCTATCGGCAAGCTCCATAGTCGGCTTTCTGTGGGTTATCACAACAAACTGGGTTTCTTTTGCGAACTTTCTAAGATACTGAGCAAATAAATATGCGTTGGCGTCGTCCAAAGCCGCCTCTATCTCGTCCAAAACACAAAACGGCATGGGCTTCAACTTAATTATTGCAAATAAAATCGCAATAGCGGTCAAAGCTCTTTCTCCACCTGATAAAAGAGTAATGTTTTTTAACTGTTTTCCCGGGGGTTCGGCAAATATATCAATACCGGCGTCCAATACGCTTTCGCCCTTTTCCATATCCAGTTCCAACTTGCCATCGCCTCCGTCAAATATCTCCTTAAAGATGGTCTTAAAGTTTTCTTTAATTTTTTCAAAGGCTTCCTTAAAGTTCTTTTCCATTTTCACAGTAAGGTCATTTATGGTATCCACAAGCGACTGTTCGGCATCACATATATCCTTGTAGTGAGTGGAGAGCTCTTTATATTCACTGCTCTTTTCTGCAAACTGTTCAACTGCCTTTTCGTTAATTTCTCCCAAGGATGAAAGTTGCCTTTTGAGTTTTCTTATTTCGCCTATAGCTTTGTCTTTGTCAAACTTTTCTCTTCTTAATGGCAAAGAGCTTTCATAATCTAGTTCATAATCTTCGGCAATTTTTTGTTCAAGTTGCACGGTGTCGGAATCTATGCTGTTTAATAGATTTTCCATATTATTTTTTTGAATGTTCAGATTATAAATATAATTATTGCATTCGCTATCTTCTTTTCTGAGTTTTTCCTGTTTTTCTTTTAATTCCAGTTTATAGTCGTCAACTTCTTTTATTTGCTTTTCTATCTCGTCAAGCTCTTTTTGTTCTTCCTCAGGCAGTTGCAAAGCTTCAAGCTGTTTGTTGAGGGTATCTATCATAGCTGTATTGGTGCATCTTCGGCTTTTTAATTCGTTTATGCTTGAAACAAGATAATTCATTTCGCCGCTTATTGTGTTAATTTCTTTTTCAAGACCGTTAATGCTGTGTTCTATGGAATTGAGCTTTAGTTTCATATCCGTAAGCTTTTTATTAAAGCCGGCAAGAGTTTTTTCCTTTTCCTGATATTCTTTTCTTAATTTTGTCAACAGTTCGTCTGCCGACATTTTCTCACTTTCCGCCTGAGTGGCTTTTGAGCTTTCAGCCTTCAAAAGTTCTTTTTTGTTTTTTAAGGACTTCATCTTATTTTCTATGCCATCTTCAAGTTTCTTTACCGCTAAAGAAAGCTTTTTGGCTTCGTTTCCGATGTTTTGAGCCCTTTCGGTGGTAATACTCAATTCTCTTTCGGTTTTTCCAAGTTGTGACCCAAGCACATTTGACGCGTCTTTGAGCTTTTTCAACTCTTCTTTATATTCTTCTGTTTCAGCTGTTATCACCTTGTATTTATTTGATAATATTTTTATTTCCTTATAAGTTTCATTTAATACCGCATCCCTTGACAATATACTGGTATCAGCTTTTGGTTTTGAACCGCCCGTTGCTGCTCCGCCCACTGCAAAATCCTCGCCGTCTAAGGTTACAATCCTGAATGAGTTTCTGTACTTTTTAGAAAGTCTATTGCCAACTTCCATATCCTCGACAATAACCACGCTTCCCAAAAGAAATTGAAATATATTTTTGAATTTTCTGTCGTATTTTATTAAATCTGAAGCAATACCTATACATCCTTCTTCTTCCAAAACTGAACGGAACTCCGGTCTTAATCTTCTGGGTTGCATACGGTTGAGAGCAAGAAAAGTCGCCCTGCCATAATCATTTCTTTTCAAATAGTTTATTAGATATGATGTATCGTTCTCATCGTTTGTTATGATATTCTGTATACTTCTTCCCATGGCTATTTCTATTGCCGCTTGAAGGTTAGGGGATACTGTCACGACCTCTCCCACAACGCCTTGTATTCTACTTGCGATGTCGGGGGATTTTTCCGAGGCTAACCTTTTGACGGCGTAAGCAAAACCGCCATAGTTCTTTTTGTAATCCTCTAACATTTCGGCCTTCGTATTGAGCTTATTGACTCTTTGTTTGATTTCAGACTGCTGATTTTGAGCCTGCTCTAACTTTGCTAAGAATTCTTCAAGCTTTTTGTCTATATCTTCTTTTTGCTTTGCCTTTTGTAGTCTTTCATTTTCTACTTTTTCTCTTTCTTGATCAAAAAATCCCTTTTGCTTTTGAGCATCATTAAGACCCTGTCTTGCTGTGGAAAGTGTTTGCTTGTCTTGGGATATAGCTTCGTTGAGGGCCTCTATCTGAGCGTTAAGGGTTGCAAGTCCCGCTTTAATTTCACCTTTTTCATCTGAAGATGAAAGTATATATTTGTTGAGTTCCTCAAGCTCTTTTGCTTTGGCTTTGAAGTCCTCGTTAGCTTTTTCGTATTCTTGGCTTAATTCGCTATCCTCTTTTTGTATTGCTATGAGCGCTTTGAGCTTTTCCTCTTTTTCATCCTTTTTCTTTTGCAGGATGTATTTATTTTCGTCTAGTTTATTTTCTTTTTGGCTGATTTCCATATCCATTTCTATCTCAGCCTTTTTGAGCTGTTCCAGTTTATCCACTGAGGCCAGATGTTCGCCTTTAACTCTTTGGTGCTTTACGCTAAGCTGTACTCTTTTCTCGTATAAATCCTTAAATTTATCGTCTATGCTGTTAATATCCTCAACCATCTTTTC
>CAZVHD010000155.1:3360-4645 GCA_964626765.1 uncultured Christensenella sp. | reverse complement strand
TGCAATAATCATATGCTCATAAGTCAGTCCACCTTGCAGATATCCCACATAAGGTTCTTTTATGGGCGCGTCTGCAGTCAGTTCTATTGATGAGCCTTGTATAAATGTGCCAGCCGCCATAATAACCTCATGTTTATAGCCCGGCATAAGCCACGGATAAGGCAAAACATGGCTATCGACGGGTGAAACGGTTTGCACAAGCTGACAAAAGTCTATTAATTGCTGTTTTGTTTTTAGCTTTACTGCTGTGATGATGTCGCCGGGGAGTTCATCATGCTTTGGTAATGATTCATATCCCAAGCTTTCAAAAACTTTGCTTGCTAATAAGCATCCTTTTATTGCATTTTTCACAACTGAAGGCGCAACAAAAAGACCTTGAAAATATGGCAAATATCCTGAATAATATGAGCCGACCTCATTGCCCAAAGATGGCGTTGTAAGTCTTTTTGCCACAAGTTCTATATATTCTGCCCTTCCTGCAATATATCCTCCTGTAGGGGCGTTTCCGCCGCCGGGATTTTTTATGAGCGAGCCTGCTATGATGTCGACTCCCACATCCGTTGGCTCAAGTTTTTCAACAAATTCTCCATAGCAATTGTCTGCAATAATTATACAGTTTGGATGAATGGCCTTTATGACATTTACAATTTCTTTAATATCTTTTATTAAAATAGACTTTTGCCAATGATAACCTTTTGACCTTTGCAAAAAAACAGCCTTGGGTGGGCTTTTTTGGATGTATTGTGATACCTTTTTAATGTCAAAACCACCGTTTTTATAGTATATTTCCTGATATTTTATGCCAAAATCCCTTAATGAACCTCCGCCTACGCCATTTATAACCTCATCCAGAGTATCATAAGGCTTGCCGCATATGCTCAGCAATGTATCATTTGGTCTCATAACACCATATAAGGCAAGACTAATAGCGTGAGTTCCATTGGCTATCATTGGAGATACAATAGCGCTTTCCGTATGAAAAACATCGCTAAATACCTTATTCAAGGCTTCTTTTGCAAAATCGCTGTATCCATATCCAGTGGATGCATTAAAGTGATGAGGTGATATTCGGTTCTTTATAAACGCGTCTAAGACCTTTTTTTGATTTATCAAAGCGATATCGTTCGCCTTTTCGTATAAATTTGAGCATTCTCTTTCAGATTTTTTTATTAAATTTCTTATTTCATCTTTTGTCATAATTAATTATATTTCCAATTTAGGTTTATTTTCGTAATAATCATTAATGATATAGGGGTTAAATGAATTAACTCCAATTGCTGTACAG
>CAZVHD010000155.1:0-3350 GCA_964626765.1 uncultured Christensenella sp. | reverse complement strand
TGCTTTTTCCCCGGGTAAATCCTCTTTCAGACGTTTTTTTATAAGCTCAATAAGTTCGTCCATATTTATTTTTCCATTATAATAAAGCTTAAACTCCTTATATCCAATAGCGTGCATACTTTGGGCGTCAAAAGATACTTTATGCTCAAATATTAACTTTTCCACCTCTTCCACTAAGCCGTTTTTGAACATAACATCCACTCTGGTGTTTATTCTTTGGTATAGAGCGGTTCTGTCCATATCGTACGCATACATTTTATAGTATCTCTTTTCTCTGCAGAGGTCTTCGGTGTCGCAAATGCTCTTTCCGCTCAAAAGCTTGACCTCAATAGCTCTGATAACTCTTTTAATATTGTTCATATGAATATTTTGAGCGGCGTCGGGGTCAATTCTTTGCAACTTTTTATAAAGATATTCCCTTCCATATCGTTGATATTCGTTTTTCAAACTGTCTCTTAAGCCCTTGTCACCTTCAGTATTGCCAAACCTCAAAGGATAAATCAGGGAATTAATATATAGACCTGTTCCGCCCACAATTATGGGAATCTTTTTTCGAGATTCTATATCGCTTATTATGTCCATCGCCTTTTTTTGGTATTCGGCAACGCTAAAGGTGTCACCAGGCTCCACAATATCAATCATATAGTGTTTTATTCCTGACATATCCTCTTTTTTTACTTTTGCGGTTCCGACATCCATATGTTTGTAAATTTGCATGGAATCTGCGGAAATAATTTCTCCGTTTCCTATTTTTGCAAGCATAACTCCGGCGTTTGTTTTGCCGGTTGCGGTCGCGCCGCCGAAAATAATCATGTTATAATACTCTCCTGAACATTTTTTCTATATCTTTTTTAGATAATTTACAGATAACCGGCCGACCGTGAGGACACTGAAGAGGCACATCCTTTTCAAAGAAACTCTCCAGGACATAATCTATATCCTCGTCTTTAAGCGACACTCCCCCTTTTATGGCGTTTTTACATGCCTTTTTCGCTATGATTTCTTGTATTGGAGAGCTGTCAGATATGTTATCTCTAAACTTGGCAAGGTCATACAAAAACATATCCAAATTCAATTCGCTAAATTGTAATGGCACTGTCTTTACTTGAATAATTCCATCTCCCATAGACTCGATTTCAAAACCCATATCCAAAAGGATATCCTTTTTTTGCAATATGTAATCATAATCGTCTCCGGCTTCATACAGATAAGGTATCAAAAGTCCTTGTACATCCAAAGGTTTTTTTTGAAGCCTTTGCAGATAGCTGTCATATAGAAATCTCTCATGCGCCGCATGCTGGTCTATGATATATAGATTGTCTTCACGCTGTAATAATATATATGTATCAAATAACTGACCGATGATTTTGTAATGTGGATTTCTTTGCCGACTATAGTCAAACGAACATATGTTCTCTTTTAATCTGCTGTTATTTTTTAATATTTTTGGAGCTGTAAAGCTCAAAGAGGACAAGCTTTCATCAAGCTCATCGCTTTTTTTATGTTTTTGTAATTGAGGTTGATTTTGATTGCTATTATTAACAAACAAATCGTCTGGCTCTTGGTTTTTTGCGAAAACTTCATGACTGTCGGCGCTAAGAAATGAATAGCTTTTTTTTACTTGAATTGAGTCATTTCGTAAGGCCTCCTGCGCTGCG
Source organism: uncultured Christensenella sp. (assembly GCA_964626765.1). GTDB lineage: Bacteria > Bacillota > Clostridia > Christensenellales > DTU072 > DTU072. The sequence goes on along the minus strand of CAZVHD010000155.1, from coordinate 1,692 downwards.
TTATAGATTATGGAATTAATTTTACAATCCTTACTAAAACGGACTTGCTTTTTGTTGGGATGCACATTTACATCCACCATATCAAACGGTATGATTATATCCAAAACAAAAAGTGGAAAAGTTCTTTTCATAAGCTTTTCGCCATAGGCATTTTGTACTACCGCAGATAACAAATAATCCTTTATTACTCTGGAATTAATGATAAATGTTTGAAACTTCCTATTATATTTTATGGCAGGAGTGTCGGGTTTTGCTATATAACCGCTTATTCTATATGGTTTCTTATCAAAATCCAGGGGGAGGATATTTTCAGTTACAGAAGTATCATATATGCAATCAATTGCCGCTTTTAATCCCTTTCCACTTGAATCAAATATAAGCTTATTGTCTACAAAATAGCTTATGGATATGGTATTATTTGCAAGTATTATCTCAGCCATAAGATTGGTTATTTGTGATTGTTCGCCTTTTTTGCTTTTTAAAAAATTACGCCTTGCCGGAGTATTATAAAATAGGTTATTTATTGTAATACTTGTGCCTTTGTTGAGAGCTGTGACGCCTTTGTCCTCTATATCTCCGCCCCGAACTTTAATAAAATACGCTGTATCGCTTAAGATGTGTTTGGATTTGATTTCCATATGGCTCACTGCGGCAATACTTGCAAGGGCTTCGCCCCTGAACCCTAAAGTTGATATAGTCAATAAATCTTTTGCTGTTGATATTTTACTTGTGGCGTGAGGCATTATGGCTTTTTCCAGGTCATCTTTTTCCATGCCCTCTCCGTCATCGTTTATGCATATTTGCTTTACGCCGCCGTCTTCTATCATAACAGTTATATTTTGGGCGCCGGCGTCAATAGAGTTCTCTACTAATTCCTTGACAATACTTGCGGGGTTTTCAACAACTTCCCCTGCTGAGATTTGATTGTATACGCTGCTGTCAAGAATATTGATTTTTGGCATTATTTCACCTTTCTTATTAGTTTTTTCAAATCGCTGAGTATGGTTAAAGACTCAATAGGACTGCATCTATTGATATCTAAATCAGACAGTATCATTTTTATTTCCTTTATGTTCTCATCCTCTTCAAAGAAACCGATTTGTCCTCCTGCAACAGTAGTATCAGATGGTTGTGAAGAGAGTTTTTCTTGCAGATTTCCGCTTAGCTGATGTGTTTTTGATAGCACATTCATAATGTCAGTCGCCCTTTTTGTAATGTCCTTTTGTATTCCTGCAAGTTCGGCGACCTCTATGCCATAGCTTTTGTTTGCGCTGCCTCTGGCTATTTTATAGATAAAAGCTATCTGTTTTTTGCTTTCATGCACAAGTATTTTATAATTTCTTATACCGTCTAAAAGGTTCTCAATCTCACTCAATTCATGATAATGAGTTGCAAAAAGCGATTTTGCCTTTATTTTTAGGGCTATGTATTCTATTATGGCCCAAGCTATGCTTAGACCGTCAAGGGTGGATGTTCCTCTTCCTATCTCGTCTAAAATTAATAAGCTATTGGGGGTTGCGTTATTGATGATGTTTGCAACTTCAAGCATTTCAACCATGAATGTGCTTTGACCGTGCACCAGATTGTCGCTTGCCCCTACTCTTGTGAAAATCCTGTCCGTAATGCAAATATCCGCCGATTTGGCAGGAACAAAACTTCCAATGTGCGCAAGCAATGTAATAAGCGCCACCT
>CAZVHD010000154.1:0-4684 GCA_964626765.1 uncultured Christensenella sp. | reverse complement strand
GTTAGCGCCGGAGATTTGCAAAGCTTTGCAAAGCTATACATAATTGACGACGACGAATACACAGGCGACTTGCCTTCTTATTATACCGACTATAAGAGCATAAACTTCATTGTGGACAACTCGGTTTACTGCTCGCCCATGCAAGTGCAAAAAGGAACGATTCCCGCTCAGCCCGATAGCTATACCCCGCCGGGATATACCCTCGACGGATGGTATATTGACAGAGACTACAGCCAAAAATTTGACTTTAACGAACCTTTGAACGAGAACATAACTCTCTTTGGCAATCTCACTCTCAACGAGCCCAAGTTTATTTATGACACCGAAAACAACCTTATTGAAGAGCTAATGCACCCTGATTTGCCCTATAAGCAAATAACTTTTCCTCAAAAGGATATTTACAACCAACCCCTTAAAGGAATAAAGGCAGACGCCCTCAAAGATAATACAACAATAGAATCCATAACCATTCCTGATAATTATCAGGAAATCGGAAATCAGGCTTTTAATGGCTGTACTGCTCTTGAAGAGGTCATAATCGGCGAAGGTTCGCAACTGCAAGATATAGGTATAGCCGCATTTGACAACTGTAAGGAGCTTCATACATTTGATTTGCCAAATAATATCACAGAAATAGGGGGCTTTGCATTCAGAAACTGCAAAAACCTTGATATAACCAATATTCCATCCGGTATAGACACCCTCAATCAGTATGTTTTTAGCAATACTAAAACCGTAAGCGTGGATTTGGAAAACATAACAACCATACTTGAAGGCGCCTTTGACGGGGTATCGGCACTTGAGACTGTCACGAACGCCCATAATGTGGAAAGATGCTATAAATACGCCTTTAGAAATACTAAGATATACACCGATTCGGTAGCTTCCGAAGAAAGAGCGGCTTATATCGACACAATGCTTGTGGGGGCAAGAGATCATACCTCTCACCTGACGCTAAGAGAAAATATAACGCTCATAGCCGACGAGGCTTTGAAGGCGTCCAGCCTTTCAAATATGATTTTACAAATACCGTATGATATGCCATTGAGAATTGGGGAGAATGTCTTTGAGGAGACCATAGCCATATTGATAGACCAGGACTTTTTCCCTATCATAAGCGGAGATATTCTCTTTCAATATAGATCTCAGGTTTGCATACAACAAGAAGAGAATGATTTTCAGCTTTTGAAGTTCAGATTGTCTTCGGAAAACTATACTTACGATATAAAACAATATAACGGTGACAAGGTTTATCTTGATATTACAGAGGAGTTTCCTGATTACACTTTCAGAAATGTAAGAGAAGGAGCCTTTCAAAATAGTGAGGACAGAACACTAAATTTGAAGACCTTAAACCTTGGAAATATTGAACGGATATTCCCCTTTGGTGTTGCCAATATAGACAGCCTTATGGCAATATTTTTCACAAAAGAGACGCCCGCCGCACTTCCAAACAATATGGCAATAGCCCGAAGCTCTCTTGCCGGCGGCACCGTAAAGATATATGTACCCGACGAACTTGTGAGCGTTTATAAAGGTCGCACCCAATGGGCTTATCTGCAAAATCATATATATTCCATGGATATTATAGAAAACAATATGGCGCTAAGAACCTTTCAAAGCGGTAACGGATATATAATTCAGTATTTTGGAGATGATGAAAGCGTTTCTATGCCACAAGACCAAGACATAAATTTCATTTCTGAAAACGCATTTATGCATAACACCTCAGTAAAACATATCACAATTTCTGAGAACATAGAAGAAATATTGTATAGAGCTTTTGCCTATACAAAAATTGAGACCATAACCTTTTTGTCAGAAGAGCCGCCTTTAATGAATAGCCTTATTTTGCATGGCAATACCAATCTTCAAACGATTTATGTGCCCGAGGGCAAAAGAAGCGAATATATCGACGCTCTTCCCGCCTCGGTAAAAAATATAGCCGGACTTGAGGTAGTAGAACTATAAAAAAAAGCGGCAAAACTAATCTTGCCTTGCCGCCTAATTTCTTATTATGTTTTGATATTATTTTTATTCTTTTTCATCAAGTTTATTGAGCATTCTGAACATCTGTTCCACTATGATACCGTATTTGGTGGAACCTTTTTTGTCCTTAAACAAAAATCTGTAAAAGCCTTCGGGATAGGAAAGGTCCACGCCTTCCTGGTTTTTGGTAATAATAGTATGAAGTGTTTTCAAAGGTGTTTTGACCTCAAAAGGCTTTTCTTCTTTTTTGCCCTTGTAGCCGATATACTCTTTATCTATGTAAAGCTCGCCTTCGCCCACTTTATGGAAATTTCTGTCTCTTTCCTCCAGCATATCCACTTTCTTGGATATAAAAAAGTCCGGCTTTTTGATTTCTTGGTCCACACACTCTCTTTGATAGTCATACCAAAGGTCAATTCTGTCATAAGATATGCTTATGTCGTCAGCTGCTTTGAGCTGTCCGTATTCATTATACTCTACATTGTTTCCGCAATAGTCGCAGATAAGGTTTTTTTCTGTGGAGCGCATAATATAATCCTTTGAGCACTTGGGACATCTATAAAGTATGTATTCTATGCCCTTGGCAATTTTTTTGTTGCGGAACTTTATTCTATTTTCAATCTGATAAATATTGTCGTTGAATTTCATCTTTTGGCTGATTCTTTCATATATCTCATCTCTGGAGAGTTTAGTTATATCGTCTTGGGTGAACAAAACACTTTCTGTAACTTTGACTTTTCCGTACCTAAATCCCTTGAAGTATCTGGGTTTTGTAAGATATGCTCCTTCTGTATAGCTCATAATTACGGGAACATTCAAAAATTTCAAAAGTTTTGCTATGCTGGGGGGAAGATAGTGCAGTTGTTTGCCTTCAATTGATGTTTTGCCTTCAGGATACAAAACAATATTTCTTCCCTGCTCCACAGCTGCTTTCATCATCTTTATGGATTGAATATCAATAGCAAACTGGCTTTTGGGAATACAACCTAGCTTGTTAATAAAAGGCTTAAACTTGGGCCAGGTGAAAAGGTCTCTGCTGGTTACAACATTCAATCTGTGTGGAGCCAAAGCGCTCACCGTAAAAACTATGTCAGTAACGCTGGAATGATTTCCCACAACCACAAAAGGTCCTTTAACGCCTTTGATGCCTTTTTTGTTAATTTTCATTCTGAAAAGTATCTTGGCCAGAAATTTGAGTAAATATGTAATGGTATAATACAAAAAACCGTTTGGCTTTCTTATTTTTATATCATTTATGTTTTTGTTCTTTTCCATTTATTCACCTCTTAATATTAATCCGCTAGATTTTCACTGTTTAACGGTTGCAGTTCATTCGGAACAAACTTTCCGTCTTTTCTTATGAGCTTGTTATCAAAATAAATCTCTCCGCCACCGTACTCGGGGGTTTGTATTTGCACAAGGTCCCAATGCACAGCGCTCTTATTGGTGTTGTCGCAGTCTTCATAACTGCTTCCCGGAGTAAAATGGATGCTGCCTGCTATTTTCTCGTCAAAAAGTATGTCGCCCATGGGCTTGTTTATATAAGGATTGACGCCAAATGCAAACTCGCCAATGTATCTTGCGCCCTCGTCGGTGTCGAGTATCTTGTTCAAATCTTTGTTAAGATTTGAAGACGCTTTGACTATTTTCCCGTCCTTAAATTCAAAATATACATCTTTGAATTCTTTTCCGCTCTGTATGGACGGGGTGTTATACTTTATGAAGCCGTTGACACTATCTTTTATGGGCGCTGTGTAAACCTCGCCGTCGGGAATGTTTCTTAATCCGCTACATTTGACGCCGCCCATGCCTTTTATGGAAAAAGATATATCCGTGTCCTTTGCAACTATGCGAACATTGTCGGTATTTTTTATAAGCTCAACAAACGCATCCATTGCTTTGTCCATCTTGGCGTAATCCAAATTGCATACCTTGAAATAAAAATCCTCAAATGCTTCGGTGCTTGACGACGACTGCAAAGCCATGCCCTCTGTCGGCCATCTCATAACCACCCATTTGGTCTTGTTGACCCTGAGTTCGTGATGCACAGGATGAGCGTAGTACTTGGAATAAAGCTGGATTTTTTCTCCTGGCACATCGCTAAGTTCCATTGAGTTGTTGCCGCCTCTTATGCCTATATAAGCGTCCATATCCGCCATGCGGTAAGCGGCGTATTTTGCCATAAGCGACGCTCCCTCTTTTGTAACTCCCATAAGCATTTGTCTTTTTATTCTGCTGTCAGATATATCAACAAAAGGGATGCCGCCTTTTTTATAAACTTCCTTTATTAGGGCGTTTATCATCTCGGCTTCCACTCCTGCGGTCTCAATAAGTATTTTTTCGCCTTTTTGCAAATCACATGAATAATTTATCAAACTCTTTGCTAATTTTTCTATTCTTGGGTCTTTCATCCTTATCTCCTATATCTCTATCTTACCCATAAACTTTGAAGTGATACTCTTTACTTTTTCAAAAAAGCTCTCATCCTCTCCATAGCCTTTTCAAGCTTTTCCATGGAATAGGCATAGCTTATTCTGATATGCTCCTTTCCGCATTCTCCAAAGGCTCCTCCGGGAACAACAGCCACTTTTTGTCGGTCCAAAAATTCGTTTGCAAACTCTTCTCCGTCCATTCCCGTGGATTTCACTGATGGGAACATATAAAAAGCCCCCAAAGGCTCAAAACAGCTAAGCCC
>CAZVHD010000153.1:0-4692 GCA_964626765.1 uncultured Christensenella sp. | reverse complement strand
CAATTGGACATGCTGTTTGAGGTGTCTGTACTCACCGTGTATAGGCATAAAGAATTTGGGTTTGATAAGTGAAAACATTATCTTGAGCTCTTCTTTGCATGCATGACCTGACACATGAACATCGCTAAGTGACTGATAAATAACATCTGCTCCCATTTTATAAAGGTTGTTTATGACATTGTAAACCAGCTTTTCATTGCCGGGTATAGCAGATGCCGAAAGAATAACCGTATCTTTTTCTGAGATTACAACTTTCTTAAATTCATTTTGACTCATTCGAGTCAAAGCGCTCATTGGCTCGCCTTGCGTTCCCGTAGATACTATACAGAGTTTGTCATAAGGGATTTTGTCTATTTTGCTTATATCCACAATCTTATCCGACGGATATTTGAGTTCCCCCAATGAATGGGCAATCTCGGCTATTTTTATCATGCTTCTTCCCGAAAAGGCAACCTTTCTATTATGTTTCAGGGCGCAGTTGATTATTTGCTGAACCCTGTGAATATTTGAGGCGAATGTCGCCACAATAATTCTTTTGCCTATGTTGTCAGAAAAGATGTCGTCAAGGTTTCTGTAAACATTTCTCTCACTCATACTAAAACCGTCTCTTTCCACATTTGTGGAATCCATCATTAATAACAACACGCCTTTTTTGCCAATTTCAGCCATTCTTGTAAGATTAATCGGCTTTTTGTCTATTGGTGTGTGGTCTATTTTGAAATCTCCCGAGAATAAAATGGTCCCTTTTGGAGTCTTTATGCTAAGAGCGTACGCTCCTGCTATGGAGTGGTTAACTTGTATAAATTCCACATTAAAGCATCCTGAGTTAATGGTGTCTGAATCAGACACAATATTGGTCTTTATGTTTTTTATTTTTGCTTCGTCAAGCTTGTGCTGCAAAAGAGCAAGCGCAAGATTAGACCCGTATATTGGAACATTAATTTCTTTTAATAAGAAAGGTAGCGCCCCTATATGGTCTTCATGACCATGAGTAACTATTATGCCGCATACTTTTTCTTTGTTTTGCGTAAGGTAGTTGTAGTCGGGTATAACATAGTCTATGCCCGGCATTTGTTCGGTTGGAAAACTCATTCCCGCGTCTATGACCAGTATATGGTCACCATATTCCAAAAGGGTCATATTCTTTCCGATTTCTCCGACCCCTCCTAAAAATATTACTTTCAATTTATTTTGTTTCTTTGCCAAAATATTTCTCCTTTTTGTATTTCTAATTCTTAATTTATTTTTATTTATTCTACTGTTACTGATTTAGCCAGATTTCTGGGTTTGTCTATGTCGCATCCTTTTGCTCTTGCTATATAATAAGAAAAAAGCTGCATTGGTATTACTGATATGATGGGATATAATATATCGTTAACTGTGGGCAGAGGTATTATATAATCGCTGACATCCTTTATGGACGGATTGTTTTCATAAGGCGTTATTGTAATAATTGTGGCGCCTCTGGATTTTACTTCGCTAAGCGAGGAATACATCTTGTCCAAAAGGTCTTTTTCAGTGATAATTGCCATAACCAAAACGCCTTTTTCAATCAATGCAAGAGTACCGTGTTTGAGTTCTCCTGCCGCATATGCCTCGCTATGAATATAACTTATTTCCTTAAGTTTCAAAGAACCTTCCATTGCAAGATAAAAATCAATTCCCCTTCCAAGATAAAACACACATTTACGGTCATAGTTCCAACTGGAGAACTCCGATATAAACTCATTGAGCTCAAGAGTTTCTTTTGCTTTTTCTTTGAGTAAAAGCAAATCATTTTTTGTGTTTTCAAACATTTCTTTGCTGATAGCGCCTTTATTCATAGCAAAATCCAAGGCAAACATTGTTGCAACAACAAGCTGACAATTATAAGCTTTGGTTGACGCTACGGCTATTTCGGCTCCGGCGTTTGTGAAAAGAGAAAAGTCACTTTCAAAAACAATGCTGGACACGGGTACATTGCATATTGAGAGAACCTTGCCGCCTCTCTCTCTGACCATTCTGATACAGCTCAATGTGTCTGCTGTTTCTCCGCTTTGGGATATGGCGACAGTAAGAGTCTTGTCGTCAATATAAAAATCGTCATAACGAAACTCGCTCGCCATTTCCGCATATACATTAATTTGAGGAAGAAGTTTTTTCATCAATTTTCTAGCTACAAGTCCCGCGTGCAATGCAGTGCCGCAGCCTATAAAAAAAATCTTATTGATATTTTCAAAATAGGTTTTGTCAATGATTGGCGAGGTGTAATTTTTTATAGCGCGCGATATGGCGTCGGGGATTTCCCAAATTTCCTTTTCCATATAGCTTTCATATTCTTGTTCGGCGTCAACTATTTCCTCTTTGACATCAACTATTTCATAATCTTTATCTTTTCCATCAAAACCAAATAACTTAACGCTGTCTGAGGTAAGTTTTGCCACCTCGTAATTGTTAAGAACAATGACGCTTTTGGTGAAATTTTGAAGGCTTGTCACATCGCTACTGATATAGTTTTCATCGATACCTAAGCCTACGATAAGGGGATTGTCCTTTTTTACCGCGTAAATAACACCCGGTTCAAGAGATGTTACAATCCCCAAAGCAAAAGAGCCTTTAAGCCGCCTCACCGCCTCAAGTATCGCCTCTTTGACATTGCCGGCAAAAAGATACTCAATGAGATGAGCCACAACTTCGCTGTCTGTTTGGGAATAAAAATAGATGTTTCTCTCTTGAAGATATTCTTTTATTTCAAGATAATTTTCTATAATTCCATTATGCACAACCGCAAATTTATTGGCGGTTGATATAAACGGATGAGCATTGTCGTCAGAAGGCTTTCCATGAGTTGCCCATCTTGTATGCCCTATCGCTGTCTTTCCGGTAAAATTATGAGATTTTAGTTCCTCTTCTAGTTGGGCTATTCTTCCTTCTTTTTTTACTACTTTTATATCATTATTGTCGTAGATAGCTATTCCGCCTGAATCATATCCCCTGTATTCAAGGCCTTTGAGACCTTTGATAATGATATCTTTGGCCTTCTTTTTTCCGGTATAACCAATGATGCCGCACATATATTTTCATTTCTCCTTTTAATTAGACAAGTATTATTATTAACTAGATTCGATATGTCTATGCCCTGATATAAGAATAGGATTAAGATTAAAGCTAAACTATTTCTAATTTAACGCTAACAAATCTTCGGGGCCGGGGCTTGTGATTTCCGGATCGCTCCAAACTACAAACCTGTCTTTTAACTGATTGGGAAGATCCGGATATAACTCTTCATATTCAACCCTTGCGCTATCATTTAGAACATACGCTGTGACGACTCCATGCGGGACATCTTGAAATCTTGCAGACACCTTTCCAAACATATCATCAGGGGGTGTGGAATTTTCAAATACCATATACCTTAAAACGCTGCAATTTGAAAATGTTGCGTCTTCCATATAGGTATAGTTAGAGGGTAACCTTACATATTTGAGAGATGAACATTCGGAGAAGGCGCTCATGCCAATTTCAAAAGAGCCGCCTGCGTGTGAGCTTTCCTTGAAGTCCACCCATTCAAGAGATTCGCAATTTTGAAAAGCATTTGAACCTATTACCTTAAGGTTAGCCCCTCCGCGAAAAGATGTTATTTCCGTATTGAAAAAGGCCTCTTCACCTATTATTACTAGACTATTAATGTTGGGAAAAATTACATCTGAAAGGTCTGTACAACCTGAAAATGCGTATGGAGCAATTGTTGATACCGTCTCAGGCAGGGTTATTGTCTGCACTTCTTTATGGAAGGCATATGAGCCTATCTCAACAATATTCATTGATGGATTTATGCTGCTTAAATCAATATTACTTATATCAATGTGATTGCTTTCGCCAAAATAATACCCTAACACCCAGCCTGGTTGATTATAAAGAGCGCAGGTGGTTTCTTCAAGTATAAGTCTATGGCTTCCTATATCATAAATCATACTGTCCGAATAAACAGGCATATTTCTTTGTATGATTGCGCTTGATCCTTCTTCAAGAGATTCTCTGAAACCGTCCACAACTTCATCTTTTACAAAAACCTTAAAACTTTCATTTGAATAGAAAAAGTCGGCGGTAGGCTTTCTTATTGATAGCCCTGCTCTTTGATAGGTCAAGGGCTGAGGTATGTTCTGAGAATCGTCAAATTCAAAATAGACTTCACTGAGATTAGCGCATCCTTGGAAAGGCCCGTAACCGTAAAGCTCAAAGCTCTTTGATGGTATTTCAACCGAAGTAAGACTGGTATTTCTAAAGGCAGCGCCTCCCAAAACTTTCAATTGACTATTCTCAGGAAAAGAAATTGATGCCAAAGCCAAGCAATCTTCAAAAGCTCCGTATTCTGACCTTTCACTTGTTCCTTCAAATTGCTGATTTGGTCCGTCTATATAGGCATCTTTTCCCAAATCCTCTAAAGATGCGGGGAAAGTGACAGAAGTTAGCAATTTTTGATAGTGGAAAGCCCCTTTCTTGATGATTTTCAGTCCTTCTGCAAGAGAAATTGAGGTGAGTCCCACATTTGAATCCTGATTGTGCAAAGCCGAATCAAACATTCCAGCCGGCAAAAACTCCAATCCGTTTGCCTCGCCGCTGTCGGATTCGGTTCTAAATGTCTGTATAGTTTCACTGTTTTTGAAAAGACACCAACCCAAATAATAATCGCTGTCTGCCTCTTCCAGTACG
>CAZVHD010000152.1:0-4703 GCA_964626765.1 uncultured Christensenella sp. | reverse complement strand
TCAAAATATCAAATCCCTTGTCAAACTTTCTGAGATTAAACCCTATTTTTGGATTAAGCTTAAAGTTCTTTATACCCGGCGGATTATCCACCGCCCTAAAGCGAATATCCTTTGCCTTGTAACCCTTGAATGATAAATTACTTTTTAGTTGTGACATGTTGTCCTCCAATTATGTTTTATTAATATTAAAGCGCTATGCTTGTGATATAGCTTTCAATATCGGTTGTGTAATGGTTTTTGCCATATAATAAAATAGCGCTTGCAAAACAGTTGTTTTGATTATCAATTTTTATTTCAAGGTTTAGCCCTTTTATAAGCTTTATTAAAGTATCTATTCTTGGCATAACTTTCAAGTTTTCTATTCTGGCTAAAGCTGATTGTTTAATGCCTATTTTATTGGCTAGCTCTTGTTGAGTCAAATTTAGATTTATTCTTTGTTGATAACAAATGCTTATACTTTTGTTTATATCTTCAATAGTATTCAGTTCTAATTTTGTTTTCCTCATTTTTTTGATTAATTACATAGTCTTCCCATTTAACCATTCGTTTAGCTCCTACTATTATTGTTATAACCTTTTAATAATTTTTTGCTCTCTTTATCTCAAGACTATTACTGACAATTTCCCTCAGTGTTAATAAATCTTTTCATTATATTATAACATTATAGTTATAATATAGCATGTTTGTTATATATGTCAACCTTCTTTGTGCGTAAAAAGAGCGACTATAACAAAGCCGCTCTTTTTGTTATATATTTTGTTTTTTGTTATTACAGTGTCACAAGCATATCTTGCAAAACAGCCATAATATCATTGAGCTGGACACCGTATTCGGGCGCGCCTATAACTTCGGCGTCCCCGTCCTCAACGCTCTTTACGAACTGCTTTTTCTTCATCAGCATGCTTAGCGCGCCGTCTATGCATAAGAAATGGAAACAAACAAAAGGATTTTTCCTTTCATAAATTCCTCTGCCGGCTTTTGATTTTCCGCCTTTTACACGGAGATAACAAGCCACTTTGGGGTCTTTCATATCGCCTACGACAAATTGATAGATTCTGTCAGGCTGCACCGTCCAGTCTTTTATGCCTTCCCAACCCAGCTTGTTTGCTGTGGATAACGCTGTTGTTATCATATAAAGGCTCATCTTTACCTTTAGATATTTTTTCAACTCATCCGTTGGGTCTGCCGAGGGCATCATAAGCATAAGCTGTAAAAGCAGCATTATTGTGTTTATGAGTAGTCCCGGTTTGGTGAACAGTCCCTTGAAAATGCAACTCATATCAGGAAGGCTTGTCATACTTCCTTTGAACATTTTTACCATTTTGTTAACGGTGTTAAAGGTCAGTTCCAAATCAGGTTTTTCGTTGTATTCGCCCTGAACGACTTTGAAATCGCCCTTATCAAACACAAGATGGCATACCAAATCGCCTTCGTCGTCCTTGCCTCTGAATTGTACGACAGCCTCGACATTTTCCCATTTTTTCTTTACTTTTGGGTCTTCTTCAAGCACAACTTTCATTACGGGAAAGGCGGCCCTAAAAAATAGCTTAGCTACCAGTTTGTCTTGTTCTGATGCTTTCATACATACCTCCCGTTTATACTTCGTCGTTCCAGTCTTCGTCTTCCTCAAATTCCTTGCCCATGATTTCTCTGACGCTTTCGGCTATGCCGTTTGAGTCAAGTTTATAGTGGGAATAAAGGTCTTCGGGATATCCGACAACGCTGAATTCATCCTGAAGTCCAAGTTTGGTGAATGCGCAGCCTTTTCCGCTTTCAGCAATAACCGCCGCAACAGAATCGCCCAAGCCTCCCACTGTGTTGTGTTCTTCAACAGTAATAATTCTGCGGGTTTCCTTGACTGCCTGTGTTATTAATTCCTTGTCAATGGGCTTTATGGTGTGCATATTGATGACTCTTACAGAAAGACCGTCAACCTTATTGAGTTCTTTTGCGGCAATAACTGCCTGCAAAACACCGATGCCACAAGTGACAATAGCACAATCGCTTCCCTCGTGAACAACTTCGCCTTTTCCAATCTCAAAGTTGAAATCATTGCCTTCGTGGAAGGGCGGTTCAAAACCTCTGCCAACACGGATATAAACAGGACCGTCAATGTCCATACACGCTTCAACAGCTTTGCCGGTTTCCGCTCCGTCGGCGGGTACGATAACCGTCATATTAGGAAAAGCTTTCATTATTGCTATATCTTCTGTGCAATGGTGAGTAGAGCCGGCTTGACCAAAAGATATTCCCGCATGAGTTGCAATTATCTTAACAGGCAGATTTTGGTAGCATATATCCGTTCGGACTTGCTCGCCGCCTCTGAGACATGCGAATATAGCAAAAGTAGAGGCAAAAGGTATAAGTCCGCTCTTTGCAAGCCCGGCGGCAACGCCAAATAGATTTTGTTCGGCGATACCTACATTAAAGAGTCTTTCGGGAAATTCCTTTCCGAATATTCCTATATTAGTTGATTTTTCAAGGTCAGCTGTTACGCCAACTATTTTATCGTTGTTTTTTGCCATTTCTCGCAAAACTCTTCCATATATTTCTTTAGCAGACATAGTGTTTGCGTCATAGCAATTCCAAGTGGTTCCTGTTGTGGATTTTTTATCAGCCATATTGTCCTCCCTAATTTTATAATTTCTCTATATCGGAAAATGCGATATCGGCTTTTTCCGAGTCAATGGCGCCATAGTGCCACTTTACATCGTCTTCCATGTAGCTTATGCCTTTGCCTTTTATGGTTTTGGCAATAATAACTGTGGGAAGGGCGGTATCGTTGTTCCATGCTTTATCAAGTGAGTCGCATACCTGTTGCATGTCGTTTCCGTCTTTTACTTCAATAACATTCCAGCCGAAAGCTTTCCATTTGTCGCTGAATGGTTCAAGGCTCATAACATCCTCGGTCTTTCCGTCAATCATAAGACCGTTTCGGTCTACAATAGCGATAAGGTTGTCAAGTTTGTAATGCTTAGCTGCCATCATAGCTTCATAGTTTGAGCCTTCGCAACATTCTCCGTCACCCAGCATAACAACTGTTTTATAGCTTTGTTTTTGGAGTTTGGCGCCTAGACAAAGTCCCACGCCGATTGGAAGACCGTGTCCCAATGAACCGGTGCTGCAGTCACATCCCGGAACTTTCTGTCCGTCGGGGTGCATGCCGAAAGGCGACATAAAATGATTGAAACTTTTGAGTTTATCTTTTTCAAAAAAGCCGGCAAGCGACAAGCAAGGGATATATCCCACTGCCGAATGACCCTTTGAAAGAATAAATCTGTCTCTGTCAGGTTTTTTGCAGTCCTTGATATCAATATTCAGATATTTGAAATATAGAGCGGTCAAGTAGTCCGCCGCGCTCATAGCTCCGCCAACATGACCGGACCCTGCCCAAACCGTAGTTTGAATAATATCTTTTCTGAGCTGTCTGGCAATCTCTTTTAATTTATCAACCGTCACATCCTTTTTTACCATAAGTGACCTCCTTATTATTTATATATAAGAATAATTATACCTTATATCTTATTATAAAGTCAATATAGAATTTAGACCCCTGATTCAAATTATAAGTTGTGATTTCTCTTTTTGTTCGTAAAAGATTTTTAATGAAAAATAAAAAAAATTAAACATTATTACCTATTGAAATCAAAAAAAGTTTGCGATATAATAGACATATGTCAGAATTGATAATTGATATCTTATTCATATTGCTTGCATTGGGGTCAGCAGTTCTTTGCGCAAGAGCTATGCATAAGATAAGAAGATTAAAACAAAAATATAGAAGCGCCATAATACTGATACCTCTTTATTACAATAGGATATGGCATATTCTTTTGCTTGTTGTGTATGTTTTCCTTATAGCAGTGGCGTTTATACTTATGTTTATGACACAGTTGTATATAATTTTTTGTTCAATAATTTTCATTTTAATTATGTTTAGCGCCCTTTTAATAAAAATGATGACATGTCGCTTTGCTGTTTTAGATTGTGGGATAGTAACGCCGTTTAGGTATATAAATTGGCTTCATTTGTATGATTACAAAATAGAAAACGACAAGATTTTTTTCTATAAGGATGAAAATGGATATGATACCATAAGAGCGATTTCACCCAGATTATCTTTTGATGAGGCAAATACCAATAAGTTGAAATTTTTATTAAAGCGCCACAAAGTTAAGACCTAACATTTTGACAGTACTAAGCGCATTTTCTTATGCATAGCTTATTATAACAAGGGTTTTTGAAAAAGACACAAAGCGACAAAATATCTTATTTTCTTAACCCTTAGCTGTGATAACATAAAAGAGGTAAGAAAATGTTTATTGTAATAAAGAAAAGCAAATTGATTGTCGCTATTTTATTAATAGCTACAATAGTAATAGCTTGTTCGTTATACATAAGAGGAGATATTACGACGGCGTTTTCTGCAAAAAGGAAAATACCTGTATACAGTGTTGAGTGCAAAGAAAATAGAGTGGGGTTGTCATTTGATGCGGCATGGGGCGCTGATAAAACCTCAAAAATAATGGACATTATGGATGAATATGGAATGAAAGCTACCTTTTTTGTTGTGGGATTCTGGATAGACAAATTTCCCGAAAAGGCAAAAGAAATTCATGAAAGAGGTTTTTTACTTGCAAATCACAGCACAAACCATCTACATATGAGCAAGCTTTCAGATGAAGAGATAAAAAACGAAATTG
>CAZVHD010000151.1:0-4747 GCA_964626765.1 uncultured Christensenella sp. | reverse complement strand
TCCCGCTTATAGTGCTTGAATATCATACCACCTAAAAAAATTGTTGTCAATTATTTGACGCACTTTTACTGGTAATTTTCAGAATTTTTTTGCCCATATCACAAACTCTCAAGCTGCTTTTTCACTGTTATAAGGATATTTATAATTCTCCTAAATAATATAATATATGACGCTTTATAAAAATACTATATTGCCTATGGGAAATATTGGTGATATAATAAATTGAGGTGAAAAATGAAAATAATCAATTTGCAAAGTTTTGACAATGTCCCTCTTAACTGTTATTTATGGGATGATGTTAAAGCTCCAAAAGGTGTGGTTCAGATAGCCCATGGGATGGCGGAAAATGCCAAAAGATATAGTCGTTTTGCAGAGTTTCTCAACCAAAACGGATACATCGTTTTTGCAGATGACCACAGAGCGCACGGACTCACCGAGTCCGATGAAAACAGAGGCTATCATAAGGGAGATATCTTTCAAAAAACTCTGAAGGACCTTGTCTTTATACATAATTACCTCAAAGAAAAATATAATCTTCCTTTATTCTTTATTGGTCATAGCTACGGAAGTTTTTTGGGTCAGGCATTTTATCAACAAGACATAAGCGCAAACGGCGTAATTCTTATGGGCTCAGCCTATATGCCAAAACACCTTTCGGCGTTGGCGACTGCCTTTTTGTCACCCATGCAACTTCTTTGTAAAGATGCAAAGCCGAAACTTATCAATAAACTAAGCGACAAGCTCTTCGCCCTCAAATATAAAGGCGAAAAAGGCAAAAGCCTCTGGATAACTCGCGACCCAGACCAAAGAAAAAAGTTCATTAACGACCCCTTAGCCGGAATAACTATGAGCGTCAACTTTATTTTTTCTATGATAAAAGGTATCTATAACCTCAACAAAAAAACCGCCCTTGAAAAAATAAACAAGCATATACCTCTTATGATTGCCAGCGGCGATATGGACCCTATCGGAGGATACGGAAAAAAAGTTAAAAACCTATATAAAAAATATAAAAGCCTGGGCGTTGAAAAGATAGAACTAAAACTCTATAAAGACTGCCGTCACGAGTTGTTAAACGAACTGAATTATAAAGAAGTATATAATGATATTCTGACATTTATAAAAAGCGTCAAATAATTATTTGAAGACCCTGTCCAAAAACTCTATGGTCTTTTCAGCAGTAAGTCGCTGCTGTTCTTCTTTTGTTATCTCCAGCTTTCCGTCGGCAAACAAAAGACCGTCAGCAAAGCTGATATGATTCCCGCCTTCTATTACAAAAAATTCTGTGTCCTCGGGATAGTTGGGAGAGTTCAACATATCATCCAAAGATACGACTTCGTCATTTGAGGGGACAATTGTCAACACAGGAAAATTGTGTCTTTCAAGATCGTGATAATAGGGATAACTTGCATAATAAACTAATGCGTTTATTGCTTCAGGTCTGTTGTTTGCATACAAGGTTGCGGCAAGTCCGCCTTGAGAATGTCCGCCTAAAACAAAATCCGTATACGGATATTTTTCAATCACTCTATCCATAGCCTCAACATCATTAAAGGCAAGGTTATAAGGCTGATAGGGAATTACAACCAAATATCCCGCCATGGCTATTTTTTCCATTATTTCATCATAAAAATGAGGGTCTGCAAATGTGCCCACATAAAATATAAAACCTAAAGACGGTTTTTGGGATGACAAAAAGTACTCTCTCGTATCCCCGTCATCCTCAATAACAACATAGGCCTCTCCTTTATACCCCATCGCAGAGATGTAAAACGCCAATATAAGTATAGTAATCAGCGCTATTATACGATATTTTTTATTTTCTTTCATATTATATTTATAACACAAAATATGCCTGCGTTCCACATATTCTTGAATTATACCTATATAAAGGGATATTGACAATAGTACATATATAGAATACTATATACTTAAAGATAGCATGGAGGGTTTAATGCAGTTAAAAAATAAAAATGTTATCATTACCGGCGCATCTTCGGGCATAGGCTATGATTTAATGGTTCTTTTGCTAGAAAGGGGCGCAACTGTTATAGCCTCGTCAAGAAAAATTTCCCTGTCAGACATTGAACATCCGAATCTTTATAAATATGACTGTGATATGTCTTGTAAAGAGGGTATTGACAAGCTCCTTTCCTTTGCTTTGAAAAAATTTGAACATATTGACGCTTTTATTGCAAACGCAGGCTTTGCATATTATGGAAAAACCGGCTCGGCGTGGGAGGATATGCAAAAAATATATTGCACAAATGTTTTGTCTTCCATATACGCCGCAACAAAACTCAAAGAAATATCGGGCAAAAAACCTTATAACTTCATGATAACCGCAAGCGCTATGGCGTTTGTATCCCTTCCCGGCTACGCTCTGTATTCTTCCACAAAATCGGCGTTGAGAGGCTTTGCGGACGCCTACCGCTACGAGCTGGAAAAAGGTCAACACCTTCAAATGGTATATCCAATTGCTACAATAACAAAGTTCTTTGACAACGCCGGAGGCATTCCCATGGCGTGGCCCAGACAGTCCTCGAAAAAAGTAGCGAAAACTATGCTGAAATCACTTGAAAAAAACAAAGCTAACACCTATCCATCAAAGATATTTGTCTTATTCAAATGTCTTTCAGGGATTTGTCCGTTATTTACAAGAATATATATGAACACATACAATAAAGTTCTATATAAATGGCTAAAAAATAAAGATAATGATAAAAAGGAGGAATAAACGATGCCTAACAAAAAACCTACATATGCAAAAGTTGCTTTCTATACTTTTATTTTTGCGGCGATAATATATCTTATTCAAGCTCTGCTTTCTTTTGTAAACATAAGTTCGGGGGTGCTTCAGGCAATACAAAGCATTGTTATCATAGTACTTTTTGCGGTAACGGGTGTCGCAGGATGGCAGTTTTGCAAAACCAAATCTTTTGTCTATAAACTGCTCTATTTCATAAGCGTTCTCATAATACTTGTGTCGGTAGTTTTGCCTGTAATATAAATCTTTTTCATAATTGACATAAAGATATGCTTAATGATATTATTAAATATAGTGTGTATTTATTAAAGTATAGGAGTTTGATATGATTCTCAGAATAAAAAAAGAATTATACAAAGATGAAAATGACTTTGTCATTGAAAGTGGCGAATTTTATGCGACAGTTGTAAAGTTCATAAAAAGCTACGCAATCTATAACAATCAGGACGAGCAAATTTGTCAAATTGAATTTAAGGAGCTCTTAGCAAAAGTGATAGTTGCCGAAAGCGCCGCGATAAACATAGTACGACGGGGGCAGTCATATATCATCGACAAAGCCTTTATCGACGATGAATCAATAACAAATCCGTCCACAAAAAAAGAAAACAAGTCCAAATACTTTATCTATGGAAAACCCCTTGAATACAAGTATGATATCTATGAGCAAACTGTCGGCGCAAAAAGACCCGAACTTGCCGCAACTGTGATAAACGACATTAATGATAATCAATTTTATAAAATCAGAATATCTGGCGGTAGCAATATGCTCAAACTTTTAGCAATTAGTCTTGCTATTGCCAAACTGAATTCAGACCCAGAAAGTAATTATTGATTATCTTGCCATAGCTTATCAATATCTTTACCGGTTACAATCTCTATGTCCGCTTTTTCCTCCGCGGACATTTTTTCTAAGTTACCTTCTGTCTTGTATTGCTCAATTCCCTTTAAGAGAGTGTTAAACCTCTTATTGTTGAGTTTATATCTGAATGCAAAAATAAAAGTAATTGTGAGCAGCAAAATGGGAATAAGTACAAACATCCATTTTATGCCCTGAACAACGCCGCTTTGCGCGTAGGCTGTGGGGTCAAAATCAGCAAGTTTTTCTTTAAGAATAGCGTATTCGTTCTGGTCAAAACCCATCCCCTGAAGACCAAATCCCAAAATAAAGACCGCAAAACCGCTGGCAAATTTTCTTATAAATGTTGTGAAGCCGCTATAAATTCCTTCCCTTCTTTTTCCTGTCATAATCTCGTCAACATCGTATATATCGGTTATCATAGACCATGTGGCAAGATTTCCTGCCGAAGCCCCTAAAGCTATAAGCGCCGAGAGCAGGCATATAATTATAACAGATGTGGAGCTGTCTATAAATATAAAAGCAAGCGATGATAGTATCCAAATCGGCATTCCTATAAAAAGCGGAAATGCTTTGCCTTTTTTCTTTGCTATCGCTCCGTTCAAAACCATAAAAACAACCTGAAAAACCAAAAGCGTTCCCATTATAAGTTCATAGTTTTTGTACTGCAAAATGACAATATCAACATAGAAAATAAAAACGGCGAGCATTAAATCAATTGCCACCTGAAAGGTTATAAAAATAATAAGAAATGTCCTAAAAGACTTGTTCTGAAACACAGTAAGCCATTTTTTTATATTTATAGTATTGGGCGTTCTGAGCTCGTCTCTTTCTTTTGTTCCCAAAAATGTTATTAACCAACAAAGGGCAAATACAATTGAAAGGGTTATCGCCATAACAAGATATCCATACTTTTGCTCAGGGCCGTTGATATCCCCGCCCACCGCTTTAATTATCATGCTGGGCACTACCGCCGCCACCAAAGACGCCGCTCCCGTCATCATCATTCTAACGGTTGTATAACTTGTTCTTTCGTTGTAGTCGGATGTCATCTCGCTTAAAATGGCGTTATAGGGTACCATAACTATGGTGAATGCTGTCCCGAAAAACATATAAGCGAATAC
>CAZVHD010000150.1:0-4761 GCA_964626765.1 uncultured Christensenella sp. | reverse complement strand
ACATTATACTTTTTTTCTTGTGAAAAACTGAGGTTTATTAAGGTTTTTTCCCAAAAAAAAGGGGAAAACCGTTGAGGTTATCCCCTTAATATCGTTTTATTCTATTGTTTTATAATAAAAATTTAATAAATAAGTTTACTGTCTAAATATTCTTCCAGACTATCAACTGATATTCTTTTTTGTTGCATTGTGTCACGGTCTCTTATTGTCACTGTATTGTCCTCAAGCGTATCAAAGTCCACAGTCACACAATAAGGCGTTCCCACTTCATCCATTCTTCTGTATCTTTTTCCTATGCTGCCTGACTCGTCATAAGTTGTGGGATACTTTTTCATAAGCTGATAATATATTGAAAGAGCTTTTTCAGAAAGTTTCTTTTGTAAAGGAAAAACAGCTACCTTATAAGGAGCCAGAGCAGGATGCAGTTTCAATACTGTTCTATTATCCCCTCCTTCTAGTTCTTCTTCTTCATAAGCGTTGCATAAAAATGCCAAGAGCATTCTTTCCACCCCCAAAGAAGGCTCAATACAATAGGGAACAAATTTCTCATTTGTCTTAGGGTCAGTATATTCCAAGCTCTTTCCGGACTTTGCACTATGGGCTTTCAAATCAAAATCTGTTCTGTCGGCTATTCCCCAAAGCTCTCCCCATCCGAATGGGAATTGAAATTCTATATCAGTTGTCGCATTGGAATAGTGAGAAAGCTCTTCTTTCTCGTGGTCTCTTAATTTAAGGTTTTCTTCTTTAATGCCTAGTCCCTTAAGCCAGTTATGACAAAAATCTTTCCAATAATTAAACCATTCCAAATCTTCTCCTGGTTTGCAAAAGAATTCAAGTTCCATTTGCTCAAACTCTCTTGTACGGAATATAAAATTTCCGGGTGTTATCTCATTTCTGAAGCTTTTTCCAATTTGGGCTATGCCAAAAGGTATTTTTAGTCTCATTGACCTGAGAACATTATTAAAATTCACAAAAATGCCTTGAGCTGTCTCCGGTCTTAAATAAATCACATTGGCGCTATCCTCTGTAACTCCTTGAAAGGTCTTGAACATAAGATTGAATTGCCTGACCGAGGTGAAATTCATATTGCCACAAACCGGACATTTCATCTCTTCTTCCTTTATAAACTTTTCCATTTGGGAGTTATCCCAACCGGTAATTGTTTGGTCTTTATTGTTTTTTGTTAAATAGTCTTCTATAAGGTTGTCAGCCCTATGTCTTGCCTTACAGTCTTTGCAGTCAATAAGGGGGTCGGAAAACCCTCCTATATGTCCGCTTGCTTCCCAAGTCAAAGGGTTCATCAATATGGCGCAGTCCAAACCCACATTATACTTGTTTTCTTGCACAAACTTCTTCCACCAGGCTTTTTTTATATTATTTTTAAGTTCAACTCCCAATGGACCATAGTCCCAGGTGTTTGCAAGTCCGCCATAAATTTCGCTTCCACTGTAAATAAACCCTCTTCCCTTACATAAAGCTACGAGTTTGTCCATTGTCAATTTGCCCATATAATGTCTCCTAAAAGCTATAAACTAATTATTTAATCATATAAGATTTTGCCTTAAAAGTCAATTAAGAATAACATATTTGAAAAATCCCTTAATAAAATAGAAAGAGGTGTAAAAAATAAATGAATAAATCCAATTTTTTCATAAGAGTATTAAAATTCCGAAAGGATAGTTTGTTTGTACATATAGTATCAAATATAGTTATCGTCGCGGTAATACTGTTTTTTTATGTGGCTAGTATAAATTCCTCTTCGGAAATAACCGCGAACGCTCCCATATATAGAGGCAATACCACCCAGCAAAAAGTAAGCCTTATGATAAATGTATATTGGGGCGAAGAATATCTACCTGAGATGTTGGATATATTGGATAGATATGAGGCAACTTGTACTTTCTTTGTGGGAGGGGTATGGGCTGAAAAAAACCTTTCTCTTTTGCAGGAATTATCAACAAAACATGAAATAGGCAATCATGGTTATTTACATAAAGACCATAAAAATCTCACAGTCCAGCAAAACAAGGACGAAATAATAATGTGTGAGAAACTCGTAAAAAAGACCACAGGCATAAAAACCAATCTCTTCGCGCCTCCTTCGGGCAGTATCGGAGACAATATGCTCAAGGTATGCGATGAACTCAACTACAAGGTTATTATGTGGTCAAAAGATACTATTGACTGGCGGGACAACGATTATCAGCTTGTATACAGAAGGGCAACAAATGATTTGCAAAACGGGGATTTAATACTTATGCACCCGTCGGCGCATACCCTGAGAGCGTTGCCTATGATATTGGACTTTTATCATCAAAACGAATACAAAGCCGTACAAGTAAGCGATATCTTGCTTAATGAAATACAATAGTTCCGCTTCGTTATAACAAAGCGGAACTATATCTTTAATTTATTTTGATATTGAAAATCAATATTTATTCTTCAATTTTACTCTCTTGTATTACTTTTTCGGCAATGTTTGAAGGCGCTTCCTCATATCTTTCAAACTTAAATGTGAACTTACCTCTGCCTTGAGTCATTGACCTTAAGTCCGTGGCGTATTTGAACATTTCCGCCATGGGCACTTCGCCTTTTACAACAGTCTTTCCCTCAACTGTTTCCATGCCGAATATCTTTCCTCTTCTCTTGTTGAGGTCTCCCATAATATCGCCCATTGAGCTTTCGGGAACTGTTACACTTACACTTACTATGGGTTCAAGCATAACGGGGCTTGCTTTTGGAAGCCCTTCTTTATAGGCGGCAGTTGCTGCCATTTTGAATGCAAGCTCAGAAGAGTCAACTGGGTGATAGCTTCCAAAATAAAGTACCGCTCTTAATCCTACTACTGGATATCCTGCCAAAACACCTTTTTGAATACATTCTCTCAGTCCTTTTTCAACTGCTGGAATATATTGTTTGGGTACCACGCCTCCCACTATCTCATCGTCAAACTCAAATTCAACTTCGGGTTTGGGCTCAAATCTTATATGGGTATCCCCATACTGTCCGTGTCCGCCTGACTGTTTCTTATATTTTCCCTGCTGTTCAACGGTCTTTTTTATCGTTTCCCTATAAGGAACTTTAGGGGTCTTGAGCTTGGCTTCCACGCCTTCTCTGTTTTTGAGTTTTTTACAGATAATCTCAAGTTGGCTGTCGCCCAAACCTGAGATAATCATCTCGTTTGTTTCCAAATTCTTTTCTATTTTGAAAGTTGGGTCTTCTTCAAGCAGTTTTGACAAGCCACCAAACACCTTGTCTTCCTTTCCCTTTTCTAAGCTTGTCACAGCCATTGAATAAACAGATTCGGGAAAAACTATTTTATTGAATTTCACTTTCAATGCAGGGTCACAAAGCGTATCCTGAGTGTCGGTATTGTTGAGTTTTGCAAAAGCTCCTATATCGCCTGCATAGATTTCCTCAATATTCTTGCTCTTGTTTCCTTTTAATAAAAGAATAGAACTGGCTTTTTCCGCCTTCTCCTTATTGGTATTGTATATAGCGTCGCCCCCTTTCACTTTCCCGCCTGCTAATTTGAAAAGCTGGACTTTGCCCATAAATTTATCAATAAGAGTTTTGAATATCTGACAGGAGAACTTTTGATTTTCGTCACATATTATCTCAATTTCTTCACCCTCCATAGTTTGAGCCTTTCTGGGCGGAGCCTCAGCAGGAGATGGAAACATGGAAATCATATTGTCTAAAAGGTTAGAAACAAAAGGTTCTCCTACCGCAACACCGGCAACTGATGGTATAAGTTCAGCGTTCATCATTCTTATCTTTAATCCGTTTTTCTTTTCCTCAAGAGTAAGCTCCTCGCCGCTAAAGAACTTTTCAAGAAGTTCGTCCGAGGCTTCCGCTGCAAATTCTGTAAGCGCAAGGTTGTTTTCTTCGGCCTTGTCTTTGAGAGCGGCGGGAATGTCAATTTCTTTATTATCCGTATCATAAGCCTTCATACTTATAATATCAACATAACCTTTCATCTTATATCCTTCCATAATGGGAAGCTCAAGAGGTGTTACCTTATTTGAATATTTTTCTCTTATGGCGTCTATTGTTTTCAAATAGTCGGTGTTTTCTTTGTTGACACCGTTAACAAAAAGATACATGGGTATGCCTTTTTCTAAACAATAGTCTATGGCTTTTTCTGTTCCTACTGTTAAGGAGCCGCCTGCCATAGTAACTATTATTGCGGTATCACTAACCGAGAGCGCCGATATCATCTCACCTTCAAAGTCAAAAAAGCCGGGTACATCAATAAAGTTAAATTTGCAGTCTTTATAATAAGTGTATGAAAGACTGAGAGAGATGCTCATACCTTTATTGATTTCTTCCTGGTCATAATCGCTTATGGTGGTGCCATCGTCCACTTTGCCTAACCTGTCTATTGCTTTGGTTTTGTAAAGAATGGCTTCAACAAGGGATGTTTTTCCCTCGCCACTATGTCCGATAACTGCAACATTTCTTATTTTGTCCTTTAAGTAAACTGCCATAAAAACTCCTCTTTTTTCTTAACTTATTTCTTATTTGCTAAAATACATAGTAATATAATACTATATATCTTTTTCTTTTTCAACAACATTAAACTAAAATAATAATGATTAAAAAAAATTTTATGTGTAAAAGTATAATCTCAGGTCAATAAAAGAAGTTTTTTTAACAGCTCGTCATAACAATTGTTTTCTTTTCCGGTCACAAATATATCAATTTTCCCCTCTTCCTCAGAAAAATTCAAACTTTTTATGGACTTTATAACTTGGTTGT
>CAZVHD010000149.1:0-4794 GCA_964626765.1 uncultured Christensenella sp. | reverse complement strand
ATAATTTCTCATTGCTATTGAAACTCTGTCACTTTTTTTAATACCATATTTTTTTCCAGTTTTGGGAAGTCTGCCTTGTTCCTTTTTGATTTGGAAATGTTTATGACTCTGTCTATCTCTTTTTGGTTTTGCGCTGTTTTTCTTTTTTCAGAAACGAATTTACTCATAAATAAGCAAGTATCTTTTCCCTTAAAGTATTTTGGAAGTATGCCTTCAATTATATAGCCGTCATCTATAAAATTACTCTGGGCAAATTCCGGAACTTTGGCAATAATTTTTGCATATTCAAATTTATGAGCTAACTTTTTTAATAAGCTTATTATTTCATCTATATCATCCCTCGGACTTAGGGACATAAGATATATTCGGTCGTTTTGTTTTCCGTGCTGTATTATTGAATTTCCAATTCTTTGTATAACATCACCCTTCATTCTCATCCTCTCCATTATTTCTCTTGTCTCTTTCCAGATTTTCAGGAATAAGAGTGTAGTCCTCTTCATAATCGCTAAGGAGTTTGGCGATTCCTATTGTGTTATAGTCGTCCTGGTCTTGCCCTTCTAGGTCAAGTTCATATTCGCATTCGTCACATTTAAGGTTACATTCGCTGTCATTACTGATTATTGGCATTGTATAAGTAGTTATGACGCCCTCGTAATTTCTTAATATCACTTTATTGGTAGACCATGAAATAAGATAATTTGGCATGACGGGTATCTTTCCGCCACCGCCGGGAGCGTCTACGACATAGGTTGGTATAGCAAAGCCGCTGGTATGACCTCTAAGGCTTTCCATAATTTCGATACCCTTTCCTATATTAGTGCGAAAATGTTCCAGACCTTCGGACATGTCGCATTGATAAAGATAATAGGGTCTGACTCTGTTTGCGACAAGTTTGTGCACAAGTTTTTTCATAATTCTTGGACAGTCGTTAACATTTCTTAAAAGAACTGACTGGTTGCCAAGAGGAACTCCCGCCTCTGCAAGTTTTTTCAAAGCTCTTCTTGCGGCGCCGGTTATTTCTTTGGGGTGATTAAAATGAGTGTTGAACCATATGTTTTTATATTTTTTGAATACATTTATTAAATCATCGGTGATACGATAAGGCAATACTACCGGAGTTCTCGAGCCGATTCTTATTACTTCTACATGAGGAATTTGGGAAAGCTCGCCAAGTATCCAGTCTAAATAATCGTCACTAAGCAGCAGGGGATCGCCACCGGAGAGTAAAACATCTCTTATTTCCGGGGTATTTTTTATATATTCTATACCTTTTATGAGTTCTTTTTTTGTGGGTATGCTGTCCACATCTCCGACTTTTCTTTTTCTGGTGCAAAATCTGCAATACATAGCGCAACAGTTGCTCACCAAAAATAATACTCGGTCAGGGTATCGATGGGTTATTCCTTTAACGGGACTGTCCTTGTCCTCATGCAATGGATCGGACATATCATAATTTGTTATGCTTTGTTCTTTTATGTCAGGAAAGGCCTGTTTGAAAACAGGGTCGTTTTTATAGTCGTCCTTGTTCACAAGAGAAAGATAATATGGAGTTACTGCCATAGGAAACTTAGCTATTGTTAAATCAATTTTTTTTCTTTCTTCCTTGTCAAATTGAGTATCCAGTACTTTTTCCACAGTGTCCACATCTTTTATGGTGTTTTCTATTTGCCATTTCCAGTCTCTCCATTTTGTTTTTATGGCTTTGTCTAAAGATATTCTATCCATTCTGTTTTTGATAATGTTTATTACTTCTTGCATTTTGCCTCCATAGTTAAGTTAAACTCTGATATAAATATCAGAGCTTTGTTTTGCAAATAATATTTTTTTCTTGATTAAAAAATTATATCATATGTTTGTTTTTTTGTCAATTAAGGTAAAAACTTTCAAAAACTAACATTTTATTGTTAAATATAATTTATTACGATATATTTTTCACATTTTTTGACTTTTATATTTTTTCTTGTGATTTCAGAAAACATACAAATAATTTCATTCTGATTATACATTCTAACATAATCATTACAATATTGACATATATCGTCTATCCAACTATAATTATGCTTGAGGTTATTAAATCAAACAAGCAATAAAAGTTTTCAAAAAATTCTTAATAGACCATAAAACGGGATTGATGACATCTTTTATTTTAATGATATTAATTCTTTTATTAATAGTTCCTCCCATATACTAAGACGCCAATAGTAAAAAAGAAAAAATGGCTATGGATTTAGCGCAAACCGCTCAGGCCTCAATAAACAGATACAAAATAAAAAGTCTTGAATACAATGACGATGATTTGGTAAAAGATGAATTTAATGAAATAAAAAGCGCGTTGAGAAGACTTACTTATTCCAATGAAGAAATTAAATATTCATATATTATGGTAGTATATGAAAATGAAGTTTTGGCAGCGGTTGATTCCGAACTGATTTATTCTCAAAACTACAAACATCCTGGAACGCTTTTAGGTTCGCCTGAGGATTTCGGTTTGGATTTGGATAAGGCCAATAAGCCATATATTTTATATGAGTCACCCTTAGGCAAAGATTATGTGGCGGCAATCGCGCCCGTAGCCGCAGACCATTCAGGAGAGATTATAGGCCTGTATGCAAACCTTTATCCACAAAATACTTGGAAAAATTTCGCAATAATAGAAACAATACACGTTACACTAATTGCCGCAGTTATTTTTATTTTATTAAATGCGTTTTATTTTGTGGGAAGTCTCAATTATTATTTGTATAATGAAAAACGACAGCTGATAGAAGCCAATCAGCAAATATCCAAAGCCAAAATTCAGGAAACCAAGAATTTAAGGCAAATAAGAAAATCGGAGAAAAAGTTATCCAAAATCTTTCAGATGGTTCCCACTATGATGATTTTGACATCAAGTAAAGGCGAGATAAAAGAAGTAAACGAGGCTTTTTTGAAAAAAATTAGTTTTGAAAAGGAAAATGTTATAGGTAAATCGGTTTTTGATCTGAATATATTTTTAGATAAAAGACAACTATCAAAAATAAGAAAAGATTTTGAAAGAAGCAGTACTATTTCGTATGACGAGACCAGAATAAAGAGTCGTCGTGGCAAAGAATTTGATGTGTACATGTCTTTAGATTTCATAAATTATGACGACCAAAAAGATTTTATCTTTTCTTTTGTGGATATAACTCAAAGAAAAAAAGCCGAAGAAAAGATAAAAGACCTTATAAAAAAATATAAAGCTATAATAGCTGTGTCTAATACAGGCGGTTGGGAGTACAATGTTACAAAAAACATTTTTTCCCCAACAGAGGAATATTTTTCCATGTTGGGCTTTACTTCGAAAAAGCAACAAAATAACTTTGATCTGAAAAAGGATTGGTACGAATTAATTCATCCGGAGGATAGGGACAAGGCTTATAATAATTTTATGGGATACATTAAGAAAAATATGTCAACGATGTATGAAAATGTTTTTAGACTAAGGTGTAAAAACGGGAAATGGTTATGGATACTTTCTAGAGGAAGGCGAATTCATAGCGATGATGGCAAATTAAGCAATATAATCATCGGAACACATATTGATATAACTGATTTGAAAAGGAAGGAAGAACAAATAGAATACCTTAATTATCATGACCAATTAACCGGCCTTAAAAATAGAAGAAGTTATGAAAAAGCTATCAAAGACTATATAAAAAAAGACAATCTGCCTCTTGCTGTTGTTATGGCTGATGTAAACGGTCTAAAGCTCACAAATGACGCTTTTGGGCACTTATGCGGAGATAATCTTTTAATAAGAGTTTCCGATGTTTTGAAAAGTCAGCTGAGACCGGAAGACTTTGTGGCTAGAATAGGCGGTGATGAATTCATTATTCTTATGCCAAAGAGTAATTCCCTGGATGCTGAAAAGCTTGTGGATAAAATAAACAAAGCTCTTGCTCAAGCCCAGTCAGACAATATGGTAGTTTCTGTATCATTCGGATGGGCAACAAAAAAAGATGAGAATGAAGATTATATAAATGTATACAAAAGGGCAGAATACAGAATGTACAGAAAGAAGCTGTCCGAAAGGAAGAGCAAAAGGAGCGAAAGCATAAAAATAATTTTCAGAACGCTACAAGAAAAGAGCGAGCAGGAAAGACAGCACTCAGAGAGAGTGAGCAGATATTGTTTGAAAATCGGCAGAGAAATGGGTCTTAGCTACAAAGAAATTCTTGAGCTGGAGACTGCAGGACTTATGCATGACATAGGCAAAATAGGTATTGAGGAAAATATACTCAACAAAAAAGACAAACTTTCTGATGAGGAATGGCGGATAATGAAAAGGCATTCGGAAATAGGATATAGAATATTGAGTTCGGCAAATGAGTTTAACAATATATCAAATTATGTTTTGTATCATCATGAGAGATGGGACGGAGGGGGCTATCCCCGCAACTTAAAAGGCGAGGAAATCCCCTTGATTTCTAGAATTATTGCTGTTGCCGATTCTTTTGATGCTATGACAAGCCAAAGATGCTACAAAAAGAGTTTGACAAAACAGCAAGCTATTGAGGAAATAGTGAAAAACGCAGGCACTCAATTTGACCCACATATAGCCAAGGTTTTTGTGAATAATGTTTTGAAAAAAGCTTGGGAGGAATAGGTTATTTGCAATTATTGCTTGTGTTTGTCAAAGTTGTTTGATTTTTGTAATTTTATTTAATATTAATTGATTTTTTTATTATTATATGATATTTTTAATTTATGGGAAAAAATATAAATATAATAGAAATATTCACCAGAGAAAAGATTGTGCCGGTAATAAAAATT
>CAZVHD010000148.1:0-4832 GCA_964626765.1 uncultured Christensenella sp. | reverse complement strand
GTGGAAGTCGACAGAGCGGTAAAAGACGGTGATACCGTGGTTTTGGATTTTAGCGGTAGTGTTGACGGAGAGAAGTTCGAAGGCGGCACAGCCGAAAAACAGACTCTTATTATTGGCAGCAACCAATTTATACCCGGTTTTGAAGAACAGCTTATTGGTATGAAAAAGGGCGAAGAAAAGGACATATCAGTCAAATTCCCCGAAGAATATACCGAGAATCTCGCTGGAAAAGATGCAGTGTTCGCAGTTAAAATTCACGAGATAAAGGAAAAGGAAATGCCCAAACTGGATGACGAGTTTGTAAAGGACATAAGCGAGGATTTGAACACAGTAGACGAATGGAAAGCCTCACTTAAAAAACAGCTGGAGGAAAAAAAGGAAAAAGAAGCTGAAAACAATTTTGCAAACAAGATTATGGAAAAAATAGCCCAAAGCACACAAATAGAAATTCCTGAAAGTATGATAGAAGAGGCGATTGACTATAAACTTCAGCAGCTTGAAAGAAATTTGAGCTCATATTATGGAATGAAACTTGAAGATTATCTTAAACATACGGGTCAAACTATTGAGGATTTCAAAGCTCAAAAGAAAGACGAAGCTCAAAGAGATGTTAAGTATGAACTTATAATTTCAGAAATAATAAAGAAAGAAAAGATAGAATTTAGTAAAGAGGAATTTAATAAAGAGCTTGATAAGGTGCCTAAAGAGCAAAGAACCCAGGAAATGTTCAACTATACAATGAACAACCTGCTTATACAAAAACTGTTTAATTTCCTTAAAGAAAATAATAAAATAGTATAAAGACCCCTTAAGGAGGAATAAAAAGTGTCAACGATACCTTATGTTATTGAAAAAGACGCAAGAAGTGAAAGGACATATGACCTTTATTCACGAATGCTGGAGGACAGAATAATATTCTTGTCCGGTGAGATTAATTTTGCAGTGGCCAATAGCATAGTGGCGCAGCTTCTTTACTTGGAAACAAAAGACCCGTCCAAAGACATTTACTTTTATATAAACTCTCCGGGCGGTTCGGTAAGCGATGGACTTGCCATATATGACACCATGAACTATGTAAAGTGTGACATAAATACAATTTGCGTAGGCATGGCAGCGTCCATGTCGGCAGTGCTTCTTGCGGCGGGAACAAAGGGCAAAAGAATGGCTCTTCCCAACAGCGAGGTGATGATTCATCAACCCTTGGGCGGCGCTCAGGGTCAGGCCGCAGATGTGGAAATAATGGCAAAACATATACTTAAGATAAAAGATAAAATCAATAAAATTCTGGCTGAACACACAAGTCAGACTGTTGAAAAAATTAAAAGGGACTCTGACAGAGACTACTATTTGGGCTCTGAAGATGCTGTCAAATATGGAATCATCGACAAAATAATAGAGTCCAGAAAAGATGTTAAGAAAGGAGGCTGATAGATTTGAAGTTTGATATTGATGATACAACCTGTTTCTTTTGCGGAAGGTCAATAGACGAGGATTCAGTAAGCTTTGTTGCCGGCGCAAAGGGCGCTTTATTGTGCAATGTATGCATTGAGAGAGCGTATGCAATGCTCAACAGCATAGAAAAAGAAAATGAGCAAACCGAGGATTTTGGTGAGTTGCCAATACCCAAAGAAATAAAGGCTAGGCTTGATGAATATATCGTAGGGCAGGACGCTGCAAAAAAGGTGCTCTCTGTTGCGGTATATAATCATTATAAAAGAGTAAACAACACAAAACCAAAAGACATCGTACTTGATAAAACCAATGTTCTTTTGCTTGGACCAACAGGCTCGGGAAAGACGCTTCTTGCAAAAACTCTTGCGGATATTCTGCAGGTGCCTTTTGCTGTGGCTGACGCAACCGCTTTGACTGAGGCAGGATATGTTGGCGAGGATGTTGAAAATATCCTTCTTAAGCTAATTCAGGCCGCTGACGGAAATGTAAGCAAAGCAGAAAAGGGCATAATCTATATTGATGAAATAGACAAAATCTGCAGAAAGACCGAGAATGTGAGCATAACAAGAGATGTTTCTGGCGAAGGCGTTCAGCAAGCTTTGCTTAAGATTTTGGAATCAACAATCGCCAATGTGCCCCCAAGAGGCGGAAGAAAACATCCTCAAGAAGAGTTCATTCCCATAGATACAACTAATATTTTGTTTATTTGTGGCGGAGCTTTTGTAGGTCTTGATAAAATAGTTGATAAGAGAAAGGACACATCCGGCATAGGATTTGGCTCTGAACTTAAATTAAGAGATTGCTTGTATAGCGATTCCATAAGGGATTTGCAACCCGATGACCTCATAAAGTATGGACTTATACCTGAGTTTGTGGGCAGACTTCCCATTGTGGCTGCGCTTGACCCATTGAGTGAAGATGATTTGGTAAAGATAATGTACACTCCCAAAAATTCTATTGTAAAACAGTATAAAAAGCTGTTTAGCTTAAATAATGTGGAGCTGGAGTTTACTGAAAACGCCCTTAAAGCCGTGGCTAAAAAAGCTATGAAATTAAAGACAGGAGCCAGAGGCTTAAGAAATATCGTTGAAGACGCCATGCTTGAGCTTATGTACGATATTCCAAGCGACAATACAATAACCAAGGTCGTGGTAGATGAAGATTTAATAAATAAGTTAGGTCCGGCAAGGATATTAAAAAAGAAGCCTCAGGCAAAGACCCAAAAAAAGGTTGAAGGAGCTTAAAAAAAGCTAAAAGTTTTTATAGGCGGCAAAAAGTACAATTTGCCGCCTATTTATGTATAAAGGAAAAAAATTATGCAGATAAAGTCAGCGGAATTTTTAACATCAGTTGCAGATATATCCCAGCTGCCCGAGAAAAAGCAAGAGATAGCGATAGCGGGAAAGTCGAATGTCGGAAAATCATCTTTTATAAATTTCTTATGTAACAATAAAAAGCTTGCGAAAACATCAAAAGCTCCCGGAAGAACCAGACTTTTGAACTATTTTGACTGTAATAAAGGAGAATTCACATTGGTGGATTTGCCTGGATACGGTTATGCAAGGGTTTCTTTTGATGAAAAAAGAAAATGGTCAAAGCTTTTGGAAGAGTACTTTGAAAAAAGCAAAAACTTAAAGCACATCTTTGTTATTGTAGACATCCGCCATAACCCAACAAATGACGATATAGATTTGATAAATTATTTTTATTACTACAATATAGCGTTTTCTGTTATTGCAACAAAATCAGACAAGTTGAGCAGAGCCGCCTCAAATAAAAGAAAAGCGGAACTTGCCGCATCTTTGAAAATTGGCGTTGATGATATTATTCTTGTCAGTTCCCTCAAAAAGACAGGCAAGGAAGATGTTCTGAAAAAAATTTCACAAATAATTCAAACCTAATAAGCTTATATTCACAGTAAAAAAATATCCCTCATAGGATGTAGTATAATACTTTTTATAAAGGGAGATTTTTAATATGTCTAATTTCAGATGTGAACAAACTCCCGCGAGATTCTGTAATACCGTTGCCGGCAAAAGCGAAAGGGTATGTGTGGAAGTTAAGAGAATTTTTGATGCTTGTCTTCAAAGAAAAAGCATTGAAAACGCTCAATTAACAGTCGCATTTCCTTGTCCGCCGCCGAGATGTTTCACTGTTGAGAGTGTCTCAAATAATGGTCTGGCAATTGTATCTAATCTTGAAATTACACCTTTACCAAGAAGCGCGTGTTCAAGGGTCAGATATACAATAACCATCCCTATTCAGGTGGTATTATCAGATAATGCGGGAAATACAGTTATAGGTACTTCATCTTATACGATGCAGCAGGATTTATTGCTGAGAGTACCTGCCTCTACTGCTTTGGTTCCAGTAACCGTGGAGGCATCGGCCAATGTTGTAGGCTTAAACAACACCCTAAGTGATTCGGTTTTAACAACCACACTTTGTATAACAATTGTAACCAAGGTTCTGGCTAATGTAATCATAAGCATTCCTACATACGGATATCCGTGTATTCCTCCTTGTCAGGAGTATTCAGAAGATGTATGCGAGGAGATTTTTAACAGACCTTTATACCCCAGTTCAAATGTACCTCTTGGCTTTGAAGAAATGTTTAACCAAAACCCCCAAGAATAATCTACTCATAAAAGCCTTGTAAGGTATAAATAATCGGCGGGTGTGTTCAAAGGATATTGATTGTTGTTTGGAATATACCCGCTGTTTTTATGAAAAGAGTTGTTATTTTCATACCTCTATGGTACTATACTTTTATGAGAATTTTTGCAATTAGTGACCTTCATTTAGCATTTTCCACGGACAAGCCAATGGATATTTTTGGCAATCAGTGGAAAGGCCATTTTGATAAAATAAAAGAAGATTGGAAAGAAAAGGTGGCTTGTGATGACTTGGTTCTTATTGCCGGCGATATCTCGTGGGCGATGAGCCTTGACGATGCAAAAAAGGACCTTGAAGAGCTTTCCGAATTAAAAGGAAAAATAGTCATAATAAGAGGAAATCATGACTACTGGTGGTCGGGTTACAGCAAAGTCAAAAGTATCCTTCCACAAAATGTATATTGTATTCAAAATAACGCTTTGAAGTTTGACAATTATATAATATGCGGAACAAGAGGGTGGACGGTTCCCGAAAAACAAGAGGACGCCCAAAATGATAAATATATAAACCGAGAATGTATAAGATTAAAAATGAGTTTGGACGAGGCAAAAAAACTTCAGACGGACAATCAAAAAATAATTCTTATGATGCACTATCCGCCTTTTAATTCAAAGCTTGAAAATTCATTGTTTACGGATATAATATCCGATTATGATATAAATACGGTGGTTTACGGACATCTTCACGGCGAAAATATAAGATAT
>CAZVHD010000147.1:0-4902 GCA_964626765.1 uncultured Christensenella sp. | reverse complement strand
CAAATTCAGCATTTACATTGAGCTGCGCATATTGAACATATGTGATGCTTGAAAGAGTAAGCTCATTTGTGTTCAAAGTCAAAAAGTCATACTGCAAGTCCAAATCATATGTTAAATCAGTTATTTTCAAATCCCTTCCATCTGTGTAATTTGAATAATAGTACTGGCTTTGACTGTCAGCAAGTGGTAAATAGTTTATTTGACCAAGCGAAGTAAATAATAAATCTCCATATCTTGTAAGGAAATACCTAAATCTTGCTTCATTTGACTGACCTAAAACATCAAGATGAAAACTATATGGATATATATCCCCTTCCACATTTATAAAAGCTATTAATGTAACTTGAGTATCCTCAATTGCGGGAGTGTATTTTCCGTCTATTGATATTATATTGGGTTGAGATGAATGCCATTCTATATGAGTGTTATAAGCTTTAAGCCTTGTAGGCAAGAATATATCGTTAAATACAGGGTCTTGTAGATTGTATAAATAGGCAAGCTGATTTTGAGCTATATCCTCAGCTGTGGCAGCTGTTCCCATAGCGTATATCTTGTATTCAATTTCATATAAATCGTCTTCAGTGAAAAAAGACAGTTTTGATATTTTTGATGATGTTGTGGGATACACAGTCAATACACCGTTATCAAAGTCAGCATATTCATCATCAATTTGAGTGAATAAGTCATAATAGATAACATCATTTTTGAATACATCATAGCTACCATTATAAAGACCTCTTCCTATCCTTTGAGATATTCTCTGAACAATTTCTTCCAGTGTGGTCTGCATGTCAAAAGAGAGCAAATTAACTGTATCTATGTAATGCCCCGTACCCTCTTCCATATAGAACAAAGCATTGTTTCCGTCTATTGATATATTTCCCGAACCCGTATTTATTGTTTGAGGGATTTCTCTTGAATTTTCAAGACTTGTTCTCCCGTTTGATATAATTAAATCAACATTGTCAAGAATAAGGTTTTTTCCGTATAAATCAATAATAATGTCTTTATCTATTTGCAAAGGGGTTGTCAAAGTTATATCCTGCGCCAATTTTATCTTTGCGCCCGCGCTTAAAGTTGTTATGGCTTGTGTCATTTCGTATTCATCGCTTACAAAAATAACTTCTTGATTGTTAATTGTCTTACCATAGGCGTTAATCTTTAACTTAAGCGCCTTATTCTCATGATAGCTTTCCGCTCCCATATGCAATTCAAGCGTCAATGTATGCTCTCTTTGTTCATTAAGATAGAGATAATCTGAGGTTTCCATTATATACTCTTCGCTATCACAAAGGTCACAAAGCATTCCAACAAAATTATTGTCAAAATATACCATAATCATGTTTTCCAGACCGCCAGCTTCTTCAATCTCTATGCCAAAATAGTATTCCAAAGCATTTTCTCCTTGATTTTCTACATTTAATGAAACTTCCTTGCTATCTCCGGCATCTTCAAATGTAAAGTCTTGTGTATCAAATAAACTTTCAAGCTCTATGTCTGCATTGCCAAAAACGAAATTTGTATCTATTGTTATGGTTTTAGAAAACAAAGAATATGCTGCGCTTGCAGACAATGCAATCGCAATGATTATCCCTAATAAAAAAACGCTCTTATGAGTTCTCATTTTCTTCAACCTTCTCTTTTTTCGGCTTTTTTATAGAAAAAAAGCCATTAACCTTCCTTTTTACATTCAGGTGAATGGCAACTGGCTGTCTCAGTGAGACCCTTTAGTTTTGTGCCGCTATCTCACGATAACTTTACTTTTAATACTATTTTATTAGCTTTATTGTATCATGTTAACAATTGTTTATCAAGTCTTTTAATATAATATTCTAAATAATGTCAAGATTCCACTATTTTTTTAGCATATTATAGATTTTGTTTATAACTAAAATCTTTATCTATTCTTTTTATATTAGAAAAAGTTATGGAATTGTCTTCAATGTCTTCAGGATTATAAAAAAAATTCTTGAGAACCCAACCTCTTATATTTTCAAAAAAGACCCCGTTTAGAGGTCTTTTTTATTGGTGTTAAAAAAAATTCAAATCTTATTCATACATCTCAGCAATAAACGCCTTTCTTTCGTCATCATTGAGACCGGCAAGCTCTTCCACAAGCTGAAGTCGCTCTTGTTTTTCTTCTTCTGGCATGGAAACAAGGGTTTTATTTCTTTTTCTTTCAATAAAATATCTTATTCTGGACAGCTTATAGCTATTGACCTTATACCTGAATGAAGCCACAAGAGCCAAAGAGATAAGAACAGCAATTGACCCTCCCAATAGAAATCTTATTGTTATCAAAACTGAATCTGATTGTATAACGGTAAAATCACTTGTACTTTCAACATAACCCACAACACCTAGTATAGAGCCTATAACCCAAACGCCCATAGCGCCGGCAAGCTTTCTGACTAAAGTCATAATGCCACTATAATTTCCGGTGGGGCGTATGCCTTGTTTAAGTTCGGCAACATCGACAGTATCAGGGAAGATTATCCATGGCATCATTTGAGCTCCACCAAAACCAAATCCCATTAATAAAGCTACTATTGGTACCAATATTGAAGGTGCCCAATAAGGGTCCATAATCGCAAGCATAATTCCACTCAAGATATACATAGGAAGCCCCATTCTAAAAGCATATTGCTTGTCTTTTTTGTCCATGATAATTCTGACCAAGGGAAAAGCTATAACCGCCGCCACCATAACAGGAGCTATAATAAACATTGAGGAAAAACTCATTCCAAAAAGCTCTGCTCCCCTCCAAACATCAACGGCGTAGTAAACAGCTAAAGCCGCTACAATATCCATACACATATAAGCCGTTACATACATTGCAATATGCCACCTGAATGACTTATTCTTGAAAGGTTGAAGATATGTATTTAGATTATATCTTTCTTTCTTTTGGTTTTGAACGGGTTTTATTCTTTCTTTTACAAATATACCGGCTTGAATAAGCCCGCCCCCGAACAAAAATCCGAATATGCCTGCTGTTATCAGCCAGAATTGAGTTCCACTAATGGGAGGCAAAAAGCTGCTTTCCGGCGCGGTATAAGCTTCTAATAACAAAAGAGGCACCACATAGGCTATTCCGGATGACACGGCAGTGAATATAAGTTTAACGGTATTAGCGTTGTTTCTTTCTCTAAAGTCAGGAGATATGTCGCTTGCCATAGATGTATAGGGCACCTGAGTTATAGTAGAGCATGTATTCCAAAACAAAAACATAACCAGTATGTATATTGATTTGCCTAAAGTGGAGATATTGAAATTATTCAAAGGCAAAAGCAACAAAAACAAAGCGATTATTAAAAAGAAGCCGCCAACAAACATAAAGGGCTTTCTTCTTCCCCATTTACTTCTTGTCCCATCAGAAATAATTCCCATAAGCGGGTCTGATATAGCGTCCCACGCTTTTGAAATCATCATAATAGTTGCCGCCACGCCCATAGCTATTCCAAGAGCGTTTGTCATATAATTGAGCATAATACAAGATATTAATGCAACTCCACCGCCATCCATAAGAGAGCCTAATCCATAAGATAATTTTTCTTTGGGTGGAATATAATCGGGGGAATCTTTTTCACATTTTCCAAAATCCATTGCTCTTTGTTCTTTCAAATTTTCTTTTGCCATTTTTTTTCACCTTTATTTTTAGTATTGAAAACTATATAATTATAAAGCCTAAAATAGCTTAAGTCAATAAAGAAAAAATAATTTCACAGTTTCCGTAGATTTGGCATATCAACCTCTTTTTTCTTTTTACTAATTTTTACTTGAAGTATATATTGATTGAAAATTAAGAACTATCAAAAATATGATAAATTTACCTTTATATGTAAAAAGCATACCAAACAAACCTTAAAGTATATTATATTAAATATACTTGACTAAATAATCTTTATTGTTTATTATTTTATTAGGTTAGCATATGCTAACATTTAGAAAGCGAGGTCATTAATGCAAAGCATCTTATATAGTTTTTTAGCAGGACTATCCACTGTACTGGGCTCAATCATTCTTCTTATTTTTGGAACACCCGGAAAAAGAATTATGTCTGTATTATTAGGCTTTGCGGGCGGTATTATGCTTGCCATATCTTTATTTGAGCTTTTGCCTGAATCTATGCATCTTGGAAATTTAGTTACAAGTCTTGTTGGGTTTGCTCTAGGAAGCGCTTTGATGTTTGGAGTTGATTCACTCTTACCTCATGCCCATATGTCAAAAGGAAATGCCCTTCACATAGAAAATCCCACAACAAAAAACGGCTACTGCAAAATATCATATAAACGAACAGGATATCTTATCTTAATCGGAATAACACTACACAACATTCCAGAAGGTCTTGCAATAGGCGCAGGTCTTGAGGCAAGCCCCGAACTTGGTCTTGCTATTGCTGTAGCAATAGGACTTCACAATATTCCTGAAGGCCTTGCCATAGCCGGCCCCTTAAAAGCAAGCGGAATGCAGACCTGGAAGGTAATTGCCTATTCTCTTATCGCAGGTTTAACTTTGGTTGTTGGAACAGGTATTGGTCTTTTGATAATAAATATATCACCTGTTTTAATTGGAGTTTCTCTTTCCTTTGCCGCAGGCGCTATGGTTTATATAGTTATTGACGACCTTTTGCCCCAATCCTATAAACTACATCAGCACTTGAGTATTTTAGGTGTTATATTGGGTCTAATGTTAGGATTTGTACTTTTTTAAGGCTTTTTTATTACTATAAAGATTATTCTTCTTCAACAATAACTTTAATACGATGCTCCACATCTCCAAAAGCTGATTTAACTGTTATATAGCTTGTACCTTGTCTATCGGCATAAAAATAATTTTGTATATTGTTATAGTATATTAAAGCCGTATCGTTTTCTATTTCATAGCAATAATCAACACTTT
>CAZVHD010000146.1:0-4916 GCA_964626765.1 uncultured Christensenella sp. | reverse complement strand
GTTGTCAAGAGTTATATCGTCTTTAAGGACATAAAGGTCTTTTCCCGAGGTGTCTTTTTCTATGAAGTCTTCTGACGCTCTTATGAATACTTTTGGCGCGTTAATGACCAAAACCGCTGTACTTATCCCAATAGCCAACACAAGAACAACAGAGGCTATAATAATCCACAACTTGTTTTTCTTTATGAAAGCCTTAACTTTTCTTTTTCTTTCGGCGGCTTTTTGTTGTTTTTCTTCTTTTGTTTTTTCCTCATTTTTAAGCTGCTTTTTTTCCTCGGAGGTCAACTCCATATCCTTTTTGTCGCCGTCCTCTTTTTTTTCTTGGGGCTTTTTGTCGCTGTCTTCTTTGTCTTTTTCACTCTCGGCTTTTTTGTCATCAACCTCTTTGTCTTTTTCACTCTCGGCTTTTTTGTCATCAGCCTCTTTATTTTTTTGGGTCTCGGCTTTTTTGTCATCAACCTCTTTATTTTTTTTGGTCTCGGCTTTTTTATTATTTTCTTCTTTGTCTTTTGCCGGACTAGAGGTACCCTTTTCGGTTTTTTGTTTTCGGTCTTTTTGAGAATCTTTGTTCTGAGGGGAATTGTTGATTTGTTTTTTCTCCTCAGGTTGTTCTATTTTTTCATCCTTGTTTTTTTTCTGGTCATTTATCTCGGCTTCATTGTTTTTTGGGTTTGTCTCTTCTTTTTTGACATTATCCTGGTTGCCAATATTTTTTTCATTTTTGTCAGACATATTTCTCTCCTCTTATTAATATTTTGCTTTTTTTTGCAATAAGGCTTATTTTTTTAAGCTATATACTCATTATAATTGTTTTTCTACCTGTTTGTCAATTTATGTAAATTATAATTATATATAGTATTCTTTTATTTACAATTGATTATTAAAGTTATATAATATAAGTAAAATTTGTTTGGAGGATTTATTATGAAAAAAGCTGTTATATACGCCACAAAGAGCGGAACTTGCGAGGAAATGGCGAAATTGGTTGCAAAAAACCTTACAGACTGTGATATCTTTGATATAAAAAAGCAAACACCCAACCTCAAGGATTATGATATTGTCATAATCGGCGGGGCGTATTATGCAGGTATGCTTACAGGCAAGCTCAAAAAGTTTATCAAAAATCACAAGCAAGAGATAAAGTCCAAAAAATACGCCTTTTTTATTAGCAGTGTGGATAATGACAATTATGTTGATATTCTAAAAAAGAATGTGGGAGAAGATATGGTAAAGGGCGCCGTGGATGTAAAATGGTTTGGATACGGAGCATCGATTGAAAAAGCCAAGGGGCTCAATAAGCTTGTAACAAGGATTATGATAAACGCTCTAAAAAAGCAAAACAAACCTACCACAATCATAAATGAAGATGACATAAAAGCGTTTGCCAAAAAACTTGAACAAACCAAATAAGCGTTTTTTGAATATTGTTAATTTCATTTAAGAGTTTACTTAGGGCAATGGAAATTATATAATATAAAAATGTTTATATAAGGAAAAAGCGCATGGAATATTATGGAGATTATCACACTCACACTGTATATAGCGACGGTGTCAGCAAGGTGTGGGAAAATGTAAAAGCGGCAACAGATAAAGGCCTTAAGGAATTGGCTTTTACAGACCATGGCTTTAACAGTCCCAGCTACGGCGCGTTAACAAGAAAACAGTTTTACATGCAGCGTGAGGAAATAGCGCAAGCTAGGAAAAGAGCAAACAAAGAACTTGAGATTTATCATGGAATTGAGGTTGATATAATCGGACTTGACGGCTCAATAGGCATAAGGGACGAAGAGCTTGAGCAAATGGAAATTTTGGTCATGGGATATCATTCCTTTGCAAAAACTAAAAGTCTTAAGGATTGGTTTAAGATTTTTCCGTCGGCTTATCTGAGTTTTTTGAAAAAACCTTCATGTGAAACCATAGCAAGAAATACAAAAACCTATATTAATGCCATAAAAAAATATCCCATAGATATTTTGGCGCACATAAATCACATGTTTAAGGTGGATTGTGTTGAAGTGGCAAAAGCGTGCAGAGATTATGGAACATATGTTGAACTGAATGCAAAACACATGAACCTTAGCGCAAAAGAAATCAATGATATGAGTGATACCGGAGTCAAATTTATCGCTTCAAGCGACGCGCATCATTTTTCCAAAATAGGCGGGTTTGAAAAGCTGGAAGAGGTTATGAAACATATCGGATTTGACAAAAATAAACTGGTCAACTATAATAAAAAACCCGAGTTTCCTAGAAAAAAGCAGAGGATAAAGGAGCTATAAGAAATGATAGAATTTGATAAAAAAAGAAAACTTGATGTAATTCCTATTGGAAGGGTGGCGGTTGACTTTAATCCGGTGGACTACTTTAAGACTCTTGCAGGAAGCGACACTTTCAAAAAGTACTTGGGCGGCTCGCCTGCAAATATAGCGGTGGGGCTTGCAAGACTTGGGAAAAAAGTTGGGTTTATCGCAAAGGTAAGCGACGATAGACTGGGTGACTATGTCACGGAATTTTTTGAAAAGGAGAACATAGACACATCAAATATATTTAGAGCAAAAAACGGAGAAAAAATAGGCTTGACATTTACTGAAATTCTGTCTCCGGACGAAAGCAGTATTCTTATGTACAGAAAAGGCGCGGCCGATCTTATGCTGCATCCTGAGGAAGTGAAAGAAGACTACATAAAACAAGCGAAAATGATAATAATCTCCGGAACAGCGCTTTCCCAAAGCCCGTCCAGAGAGGCTGTATTTAAGGCTCTTTTCTTTGCCAAAAAGCACAAAACAAAAACGCTTTTTGATGTGGATTATCGCCCTTATAGTTGGAAAAATAAAGACGAAGTATCAATATATTATTCTCTGGTGGCTGAAAAGAGCGATATTGTTATGGGCTCAAGAGAGGAATTTGACCTTATGGAAGCTTTAATAGAAAAAAATAGAGATGACAAAAAAACCGCCGATTACTGGCTGGAAAAAGGCAATAAAATAGTTGTCATCAAACATGGAAAGAAGGGTTCAACAGCTTATACCGAAGATGGAGAGTACAGCATAAAACCCTTTCCCGTTCAGGCGCTTAAGTCTTTTGGCGGCGGCGACGGATACGGTTCGGCTTTTGTATACGGTCTTTTGGAAGGGTATGATATTATGGACTGTTTGGAGATGGGTAGCGCGTCCGCATCCATGCTCGTAAAAGCCCATGGTTGCTCGGAGTTTATGCCAACAGTGGAAGAAATAAAAGAGTTTATCAAAGAAAGCAAAGAAAAATACGGAGAAATGATAGCAAGGGGTTAAAAAATGTTTATAACACCAGCATTTGACAAAAACAATTCCCAAATGATTGCCTCAATAAATGGCAGAAACAAGGAAATGCTTATGGACATCACTGTTCATAGATTACTAAGAGGCGAGGAACTTATAGTCTGCGAACAGGATATGGAGTCGGCTATTCTTTTATTGCAAGGAAAGCTTGAATTGGAGTACGACCAGCATGTTTATACAGTAGAAAGAAAGAATATGTTCAAAGACTTGCCAACATGTTTGCATATCTGCAAAGATACTGCGGCGATTGTTACAGCGCTTGAGGACAGTGAAGTGCTATTGCAAAGTACTGAAAATCAAAATGAATTCAAATCAAGACTGTATCTTCCCGGCGAAGTTGAAAAAGTAACCAGCTGTGAAGGAATCTTTGATGATACCGCAAGAAGGGAGGTTATCACAATATTTGACTACTATAACGCGCCTTACTCCAATATGGTGCTAGGCGAGATATTTGTGCCTCAGGGAAGATGGTTTAGCTATATTCCCCATCACCACCCTCAACCTGAGGTTTACTATTATAGACTGGAAAGAGAAGAAGGTTTTGGCGCGTGCTTTATTGACGATAAGGCCTATGTCATAAAAAACGGCAGTTGCGGCGCTTTTCTTGGCGGACAGACCCATTCACAGGTCACAGCGCCCGGATATCCAATGTATTGTTGTTGGATGATAAGACATTTGGAGAACAATCCATGGAAAAGAACCAGAATTGACGATGAAAGATATACGCATTTGCTCAAAAAATAAAGGAGTAATAAACAATGAAAACAATTAAGATAACAGTTGGGGAAGCCATAGTAAAGTTTTTGGACAACCAATATGTCTCTTTGGACGGAATTGAAACAAAGTTTGTAGAAAGGGCGTATACCATTTTCGGCCACGGATGCGTGCTTGGAACAGGAGAAGCTTTGGCTATGGCTAAGCACTCCTTAAAAGTTATGCAGGGAAAAAACGAGCAGGGCATGGCTCATGTGGCGATAAGTTATGCAAAACAGCATAACAGAAAGAAGATTATACCCTGTTTTTCCTCAATCGGTCCGGGAGCCGCAAATATGGTCACCGCGGCAGCAACAGCAACGGTGAACAATATACCTTTACTTCTTTTTCCGGGGGATGTTTTTGCAACAAGACAGCCCGACCCTGTTCTTCAACAGATAGAGCAGTCCTATGACTTAAATATCACCACAAACGACGCCTTCAAGCCGGTAGTCAAGTATTTTGACAGAATTTACAGGCCGGAAATGATAATGACCGCTTTAATAAACGCTATGCGCACGCTTACAGACCCAGCCCAAACGGGAGCGGTATGCATTGCTCTTCCGCAGGATGTGCAAGGGGAGTGCTATGATTTTCCAGCAGAGTTTTTTGAAAAGAGAACGCATAAGATTATAAGAAATGTTCCCTCCGACGAAGAGGTAAGTGACGCTATTATTGCAATAAGAGAAAGCAAAAAGCCATTGATTATTGT
Organism: uncultured Christensenella sp.; assembly: GCA_964626765.1. Taxonomy (GTDB): domain Bacteria; phylum Bacillota; class Clostridia; order Christensenellales; family DTU072; genus DTU072. Next base: position 134 of record CAZVHD010000146.1, on the reverse strand, counting down.
GGGGGGCGGAGTCAGATATTCAGAGGCGGGAAAGGCGATAGGCTTTTTTGCAAAGCTTTTTAATATACCTGTTTGTGAGACGCAGGCGGGCAAAGGCATTATTCCTTCGTCTTTTGAATATAATCTTGGCGGAG
>CAZVHD010000145.1:0-4955 GCA_964626765.1 uncultured Christensenella sp. | reverse complement strand
GGATAGTCGATAGTCAAACGTTTATGAAGTAATCACACCAGTTTAGTAATCCTATTATGCAGACAGCAAATATAGACAATACAATACAGACAACGATGGCCGCTGAGGAAAGACTTTTCAAATTGCTTGAACAGAATGAAGCGCCTGAGGATAAAAAAGACATAAAGAACATATAAGATATTAAAGGCGAGGTAAGATTTGTTGATGTAGATTTTTCTTATGACAAATCAAAAGAATTGCTTAAAAATATAAACCTTGAAGTAAAAAGCGGAGGTTCAATAGCCATTGTGGGTCCCACAGGAGCAGGTAAAACAACGCTTGTAAACTTGCTTTTAAGGTTCTATGAAATAGATAGAGGAAAAATCACTATTGACAATGTTGATATTAGAGACATGTCTAAGACAGACTTAAGAAAGTTGTTTGGAATAGTTTTGCAAGACACCTGGCTTGAAAGCGGATCAATAAGAGAAAACATCGCTTACGCAAAATACCCCACTGACCTTGAGAAGATAAAGGAGGCCGCAAAGAAAGCGCATATAGACCATTTTATTGAAACTTTGCCGCATGGATATGACACAATAATAAATGAGGATGTCAGTAATATCTCTCAGGGCGAAAAGCAGCTTATGACAATAGCAAGGGCTATTTTAGCAGACCCCAAAATTCTTATACTGGACGAGGCGACAAGCAGTGTTGACACAAAGACCGAAAGCTATATACAAAACGCCATGACAGCCATGATGAAAGGCAAAACTTCATTCATTATTGCTCACAGGCTGTCAACAATCCGAAACGCAAGCTTAATACTGGTTATGGACAAAGGAAAAATTGTGGAACAGGGAAATCATGATGAACTTATCAAAAGAAAGGGATTTTATCATAATTTGTATAACAGCCAATTTCTTGCGCAAAATATTTGACAGAAGAACTTATTGTATTTATAATATAAACTACAATGGAGCATGGTGCAATGGTAGCACATAGGACTCTGACCCCTATGATGTAAGTTCGATTCTTACTGCTCCTGCCACAGGGGTTGTCTCAAAAGGGACAACCCCTTTACTTTATAATCAGGAGACGATATGCAAAAGATTTTGGGTAAAGTTCGAAGAGCCGTTACTGACTACAAAATGATATCAGAAGGGGACCATATTGTCGTAGGTGTAAGCGGCGGAAAGGATAGTTTGCTATTATTGACAGCTCTTTCCAATTACCGCAAGTTTTCACCCGTCAACTTTAAGCTAACCTCTGTCAATATAAATTTAGGCTTTAAGAATACCGATGAGAAAGAAGTTATAGAATTTGATAACTACATTAAATCTTTGGATGTTGAGCTAATAAGGGTGGATACTGATATAGCTTATATATTGTTTGAAAACAGAAAAGAAAAATCTCCGTGTAGTCTTTGCTCAAAGATGAGAAGAGGAGCATTGAATACGAAAGCCATAGATATAGGAGCTAAAAAGCTTGCTTTGGGACACCATAGTGACGATGTTTTGCAAACTATGTTTTTATCATTTTTATATGAGGGAAGATTAAGCACTTTTCAACCCACAGCGTTTATGGATAGAACGGGAATAACCCTCATAAGACCATTTATATATGTTACAGAAGACGATATAGAAAATCTATCAAAGAAACTTGAGCTTCCAATCATTCATAATGTTTGTCCTGCAAATAAAGAAACCCAAAGAGAATATATGGCAGAGCTTATAGAAAAACTTAATAATGATATCCCCGGGGCAAAGGAAAGAATGATTTCTGCCTTAACACACCCCGAGAGAAATAACCTTTGGCGTCCGCCCGATTAAAAAGCGTGTGATTTATATTTCTTTCTTGTGCTTTCACCGCCTCTTATATGTTTTAGTTCATAGTTGTTGTATAATATTTTTCTAACTGCATTATACATATCTGTATCGATATCCCTAAGACGCTCTGTAACATCGGTGTGCACGGTGCTTTTTCCATAACCCAGATAAGACGCGGCTTGTCTTACGGTCGCATTGTTTTCTATTATGTATTCAGCTGCCCTGATAGCTCTTAAAAATATTTCCATATACTATTTATATATTATTAATTTGGCGATAATATTCCCTTATTTTTTCTGTTTTTAATCTAATAGAGAGCTTAATGCAAGATGCACAAGTTTTCCGCATTTTTTTGCCATATTTATTGTGGTTTCATTTATTACCGTTCCCTTTTTAATATGAACTCCGGTATTTTTATCAATAATATCCCTTATAACTATTCTTCCTAAAAGAAAGCTGTAATCATTAATAATCTTTTCTTTGGGAACATAGGGAGATGCTTGTTTTTGTTGAATGGCAGGTTTTTGTTTTGGTTCGGGTTTTGGTTTTCTATCTGATTTCAGGCTAAAGTTTATGGTTATGATATTATCCTTTGCGCCGGCAACATATTTTGTTGGATAGGGTTTGTCAAACCATATAAGTTTGTCTCCTTTCAAAGTGATATCTTGAAAACATCCCAAATCTGTTCCATCTTCTGTTATGGCCTTGACAGAGTTTTGTAGAAGAAATTTGTCTTTTAACTCCTGTTCATTGTATTCAAAAAGACTTTTAGAACTATAAACAGTTATTTTATCGGTATTTCCCGTTATTCTTCTAAAAGGTAGAAAAAAGATTTTTTCGTTGTTTTTTAGCATTAATGCAAACGGTTTTTTTGTGTTTGAGTCAATATAAATTCCTTGAACTCGTCCCATATATTCAGCTTTTTTAACGGCGTAAACCTCTTTATTGTGAAAATTGCTGTATAACATAATTTCCCTCCTAAAATCAAAACTAATACTTTATTATATTAACGGTAGTCTGAATTTATTAATATTTAAGGAGGATTGCATCTGTTGACAATTTTTTAGATAGTATGATATAATAAAGTATCTTTTGGAAAAAATGAAGATTAAATAATTTCGTAATAAAAACACTATATAATGGAGGTGTATATGGCTGAACTTAATTTTACTGACTCTAAAATACTAAAGAAAATAGAGAAACTTAGTGAAGTTGCGGAAAAAAGTACAATTATCGATTCATCTTATTATGCAAAGTATGATGTGAAAAGAGGTCTTAGGGACATAAATGGAACAGGAGTTGTCGCAGGTCTTACTGAAATCAGTGAGATTCAGTCTTTTACAAAGGATAGTGAAGGCAACAAACAGCCCATCGAAGGTCAGCTGTATTATCGTGGAATTAATATCAAGGACTTAGTAAACGGTTTTATAAATGAAGACAGGTTTGGTTTCGAAGAGACAACATATTTGTTGTTGTTTGGAAGATTGCCAAACAAAAATGAACAAGAAGAGTTCAATGAAATTCTTGCTGAATATAGAAAGCTTCCACTTAATTTTGTCAGAGATGTCATAATGAAAAAACCTTCATTTGATATGATGAATACCCTGGCAAGAAGTGTTTTGACTCTTTATTCCTATGACAAGAATGCAGACGACATATCTATGAAAAGCGTATTGAGACAAGGCCTTCAGCTTATAGCTCAGTTTCCCTTACTTACAATTTACGGATATCAAGTTTTTTCCCATTATCATGACGATAACAGTTTAATAATCCACAAACCAAGAAAAGATTTGTCAACTGCCGAAAACATCCTTCACCTTTTGAGGCCTGACAGCTCCTATACAAAACTTGAGGCCAAGCTTTTGGACTTGTGCCTTGTATTGCATGCTGAACATGGTGGCGGAAATAACTCAACCTTTACAACACATGTTGTCAGCTCGTCCGGAACGGATACTTATTCAGCTGTAGCGGCGTCTTTGGGCTCCCTGAAAGGACCAAAACATGGCGGCGCCAACATTAAGGTCATCAAGATGTTTGAAGATATGAAAAACAATCTCAAAACATTTAGTGATTCAGAAATAAAAAATTATCTTTTACAACTACTCAACAAAGAGGCCTTTGATAAATCAGGTCTTATTTATGGTATTGGTCATGCGGTATATTCGCTTTCTGACCCGAGAGCAGTAATTTTCAAAGATTATGTTAAGAATCTTGCCATAGAAAAAGGACTGGACAAAGAATATGAGCTTTATGAGAAAGTTGAAAAATTGGCCCCCGAGATTATTGCCGATAAAAGAAAAATATATAAGGGTGTTAGCGCAAATGTAGACTTTTATAGCGGACTTGTCTATAATATGCTGGGATTGCCTCAGGAGCTATTCACTCCAATATTCGCAGTAGCAAGAATTTCCGGTTGGATTGCGCATAGAATTGAAGAAATAGCGAATAAAGGAAAAATCATAAGACCCGGATATACTGCGGTTTGTCCAAGAAAAGAATATATCTCTATGGATAAAAGATAACTTATAAAATTTGATAAAATGGCAATCCTTTTGTAAAAAGGAGTCGCCCTTTGAGAAAAAAAAGAATAATAAGAATTTTGAGGAAGTTTTCAGCTTTTTTAGCGGCGCTTCCTCTTATTTTTTCTTTTATTTTTTCGTACTTTCAATTTGCGCCGAATGTTAACCTTCCTGAGTTATCATTTGACAAAGAGGAAGAGTTTACAATATTATCATTTGCCGGCCTTTTGGAAGGGGAAGCGTTATTTTCTAATAAAACAAAAGAATTTTTGAGTCGGACTATATCCGAGGTCAATCCCGACCTTGTAGTTCTTATGGGAAATAATATTTTGCCATCTCCCTTTATAAGTGATATGTTTGTTGCAAATACATTTAGAATTATAGATGAATATACAGAATTTTTTAATAATAAAAAAACCTATTTTACAATACTATTTGGAAATTATGATGTCGGAGCTTTGTATGATAAGTCTTCTCAAATCAAAAGGTTTATGAGATCAAAATATTTTATAGGTGATATAAGCAGTAACAATAACTTTTTACCTATTGATGTAAGTATTAGAGATTTTGCGGAAAATTTTAGGATAAGTGTCTTGAATAAAGAAACAGTAAAAGCTTATTTATATTT
>CAZVHD010000144.1:0-4959 GCA_964626765.1 uncultured Christensenella sp. | reverse complement strand
AAAATTAAAAAAATTGCCCCCTGTCTTTCACGGCGGCAATTTTCTTGATTTTTTGTTATTTGGCCAGAGCTGATTTTGCCTCGCTGCAAAGTTTTGCAAACGCTTCATTATCGTTAACAGCTAAATCGGCAAGTATCTTTCTGTTAAGGTCTATGCCGGCTTGCTTGAGTCCATGCATAAGACGGGAATATGAAAGGTCATTTTGCCTTGCTGCGGCATTAATTCTGGTAATCCAAAGCTGACGAAAGTCTCTTTTTTTCAGTCTTCTTGACACATAAGCGTACTGCATGGATTTCATGACAGCTTGTTTTGCCACTCTGTAAAGCTTGCTCTTGCCACCAAAGTATCCTTTGGCTCTCTTTAATATTTTTCTACGCTTTTTAACGGCGTTGACACCTCTTTTTATTCTCATTTCATACCTCCAATATTAAGACTGTCCAGATAAAAGCTTCTTGATTGTGGCTTCCTGGGTTTTATCTACATAGGTTCCTTGTCTCAAACCTCTTTTTCTCTTGGTTGTCTTTTTGTTTAAGATGTGGTTTTTGTTCATCTTTGAGCGTTTAACTTTGCCGGACGCCGTAAGCTTAAATCTTTTTTTGGCTCCGCTGTGTGTTTTCATTTTTGGCATAGCGTTATTCTCCTTAATAGTGTTATTTGTTTTTTATTGGTACTATTGTGGCGGTAACAACTCTTCCTTCGGCAAGAGGTTTTTTATCCATTGTGCCGAATTCCTTGACCATGTCATAGAATTGTTCCACAACCTGTACGCTTATATCCTTGTGGGCAAGCTGCCTTCCCCACATTTTCAATGTGATTTTGACTTTATTGCCATCTTTTAAAAAATCTGACGCTCTTTTCGCCTTGGTTTTCAAATCGCCAATGTCAATTGTCTGGGAAAGTCTTATTTCCTTGAGCTCAACGGTCTTTTGAGCTTTCTTGGCTTCTTTTTCCTTTTTAAGTATATCAAAACGGTATTTGCCATAATCCATAAGTTTGCATACCGGCGGTCTTGCGCCCGGCGATACTTTGACCAAATCCAGATTTCTGTAATCCGCTATTCTTTGCGCTTCGTTCTTGCGCATAATACCTAGCTGGTTTCCCGCTTCGTCAATTAACCTTACTTCATGATCACGAATATTGTGATTTGTTTGCAATTCCTTGAAAATACTTACCTCCATAAAAAAAAAGTGGTGTAAGCAAAAGTATACACCACCAGAAATTAATTAAATATTATCTTTTAATTAATGACCGTTTCGCTTTTATTGAGCTTGCGGTGAGAAATACTTCTACTTCTTTAATACAATACAATATAATCTATTTTCTGTCAAGTAAATTATTCTTGTTTTTTCTAAAAAAAGCTCCTATTTGCAAAAGAATATAACTAAATAGCGTTCTTTTATTTTCCTCAAGGTCTTAATCATTTATTTTGTTTTCTATCTCTTCATTGAGCATAATTATAAAAGCTTCCTTTGTCATAGTTCCCATATCGCCTTTTTTTCTGGACCTGACAGCAATGACATTATTGGCTTTTTCCTTGTCGCCGATAATAACCATATATGGAACTTTTTCAAGCTGAGCTTCTCTTATTTTGTATCCAATTTTTTCACCCCTTGTGTCTTCTTCAACTCTGAAAGATAAATTTTTGAGCTTTTGGGCAAAGTCTTTTGCTTGCTCGGCTGTTCTGTCGGTCAAGGACATAACCTTGATTTGTACGGGGGAAAGCCACAATGGAAAGGCTCCGGCGTATTTTTCTACTAATAAAGCCATCGTTCTTTCATAACAGCCTATGCTGGTTCTGTGTATGATATAGGGTCTTTTTTTGTCGCCCTTTTCGTCAATATAGCTCATATCAAACTTTTCTGCCAGGAACATATCAATCTGGATTGTTATCATTGTGTCTTCTTTGCCATGAACATTCTTTATTTGAATATCAAGTTTTGGACCGTAAAATGCCGCTTCGTCTATTGCCTCGGTATATTCTATATCGGTGTTTTCAAGAATTTTTTTCATTTCGCCTTCGGCATACTCCCATGCGTCGGGCTGGTTGATATATTTCTCGCTGTTGTTCTTGTCCCATCTGGAAAAGCGATAGGACATCTTCGATAAGACCCAATGATGTAAGCATATATCTTGCCAAATCAAGGCTGTTTTTGAACTCCTCCTCAAGCTGGTTAGGGGCGCAAATAATATGACCTTCGCTTATGGTAAACTGTCTTACTCTTATGAGACCGTGCATTTCGCCGCTTGCTTCGTTTCTAAAAAGCGGAGAAGTTTCAGCGTAACGCAAAGGCAAGTCCCTATATGACTTGATTCCATTGTTATATATTGTGTACTGGAAAGGGCATGTCATAGGTCTTAAGGCAATCACTTCCTCGTCCTTTTCTTCATCTCCTATAACAAACATCCCATCCTTATAGTGCTGCCAATGTCCGCTCACCTTGTATAGCGCTGATTTTGCCATAAAAGGAGTTCTTGTAAGAAAATAACCTCTCTTTTCCTCTTCATCTTCTACAAATCTGTTTAATAATTGAAAAACCTTGGCTCCTTTGGGCATGAATAATGGAAGACCTTGACCCACCTTGTCATCGGTCATAAACAGGCCCAATTCTCTTCCGATTTTGTTGTGGTCTCTTCTTTTCGCCTCTTCAACTGCTTCCAGATATGCTGTAAGCTTGGACTTTTTGTCAAACGCCGTGCCATAAATTCTGGTGAGCATTTTGTTCTTTTCGTCGCCTCTCCAATAGGCGCCGGTAACAGATGTCAGCTTATAAGCCTTGATATAGCCTGTTGAGGGCACATGCGGGCCTGAGCATAAATCTATAAAATCACCTTGCCTGTAAAGGGATATCTCTTCCTTTTCATCTATGTCGTTTATGAGTTCAACTTTGTATTTTTCATCAAATTCCTTCATAAGCTTTATGGCTTCTTTTTTTGAGACAACCTCGCGAACCATGGGTATGTTCTCTTTGATTATCTTTTTCATTTCCGCCTCAATTCCTGCAATAGCGTCTTTGGGAAGGGGAGTTTTGAAATCAAAATCATAATAAAAACCGTTTTCTATCGCCGGACCTATCGCCACCTTTGCCGTGGGATATATTCTTTTCACCGCTTGCGCCATAATATGCGCGGCGCTGTGTCGGTAAGCCCTCTTTCCCTCTTCATCGTCAAAGGTCAGAAACTCAACCTCGCTATCTTCAAATATCTTTTTTGACATATCACTCAATGTTCCGTTGACTTTCGCTAAAAGGGCGACTCTTAATAGACCTTCACTTATACTGGCAGCGATATCTTTCAAGCTTGTACCCTTTTCAAATTCCTTGACACTATCTCTTAATTTAATCTTCATTTCTACCTCTTTTTTGCAATCTATACAAAAGATTGTCATTTTATAGTATTTACATTATAGGTACGACAAAATTAAAAGTCAAGTAAGATATTGCTTCCAGGTATTCTTTTTGATTATAAGTTGAATTTTCCTTTTTCAAAAATAATTTTACCATTTATTATGGTATATAATGTTTTTGTAAATGTCTGCATGGGATTATCGTCAAATATAGCTATGTCCGCATCCTTTCCCTCTTCTATACTGCCCACCCTGTGGCTGACTTTACAGATTTTTGCGGGGTTTATTGTGATTGCTTTCAGACCTTCGAAAAGTTCAAGCCCTTCCTTGACCGCAAGACCTGCGCATATGGGCAGGGAATTTATTCTGGATACCGGGTGATCTGTTGTTATAGCAATTAAGACGCCTTCTTTTGCTAAAATCCCCGCAGTTTTGAATTTCATATATTGAATTTCTATTTTATTTCTAAACGCAAGACTTGGTCCTATTATTGCAGGAAAGCCTGAATTTTTGACATCCTTTGCTATTAAATGACCTTCCGAGCAATGGTCCAATGTCATATCCAAATCATACTCTTTGGCTATTCTTATCGCAGTCAATATGTCGTCCGCTCTATGAACATGAGTCTTCAATGGAATTTCCTTTTTGAAGACCGGTATCCAGCATTCTTTTTCAAAATCAATTTCAAAATTTTCCTGGTTTTTTTCCGCTTGCTTTTTTTGCAGCCAATATTCCCTTGCGGAAAATAGCTCTTCCCTAAGTAATGCGGCTATGCTCATTCTTGTAGAAGGCATCATGCCTTTTTCATGATATGTGTTCTTTGGATTTTCACCAAAAGCAATTTTCATCGCAGCGGGTTCTTTTATAATCATTTTTTCAATATTTCTGCCAAAGGTCTTCATAAATAAAAACTGTCCGCCTACGATATTAGAGCTTCCAGGCCCCACCATTACAGATGTTATGCCTGCGGATATCGCCATATGAAATGCTGAATCCATAGGGTTTATTGCATCTAACGCCCTGAGGTATGGGACAATGGGCATAACCTCTTCGTTGCAGTCATTTCCCTCAAATCCCTTTTTTTCTTCGGTAATTCCAATATGTGAATGGCAATCAATAAGTCCGGGCATAACCCATCCGCCCTTCGCGTCAATAACTCTTGCATCTCCGCCCGCATTAATTTTCATGCCTACTGATTTTATCTTATCATTATCTAAAAGTACTTGGCCATTTTCATAAATCTTGCCCGCCATTGTCAAGATTCTTCCGTTTTTTATCAATATCATTTTTTAATCACCCTCAATATTATGAGCAATTCTTATAGTTTTTTTCATTTTATTATTTTTATAGAAAGGTTTAGTAATTTTTACTATTTATCTTTTTGAATTATCCTAAAAGCAAATTTTTTTGTTTATTTATTTGCTAATTTACAAATACTTTTTATAGGAGGTGAATAAAATGGCTCAGAATAAAAACCAGCAGCAGCAGAATCAGCAGAATCAACAAAATCAGCAGAATCAGCAAAAGCAGCAAAAGCAGCAGCAGAATAATAACAATAACAACAATAACAACAATAAATGCTAACCGTTATTCATTTCTGTAAAGTAAATAATAAA
>CAZVHD010000143.1:0-4971 GCA_964626765.1 uncultured Christensenella sp. | reverse complement strand
ATGGTGAATCTTCTTATGCGATTCTATGATGTAGACAAGGGCAGTATAACAGTTGATGGTAAAGATATAAGAGATTATAACCGTAAAGACCTCAGAAGCCTTTATGGAATGGTTTTGCAGGACACATGGCTGTTTGAAGGTACGATTGCCGAAAACATTGCATATGGCAGACCTGAAGCGACAAGAGAAGAAGTAATTGAAGCAGCTAAGAAAGCGTATGCTCATAACTTTATAGTAACCTTAGAAAAAGGATATGATACGGTTCTCGAAGACGGAGCAGGAAACATTTCTCAAGGACAAAAGCAATTGCTTACCATAGCCAGAGCAATACTTAAAAATCCTACAATAGTTATTCTGGACGAAGCAACAAGTAGCGTTGATACAAGAACAGAACAATACATACAAAGCGCAATGCTAGATATGATGCAGGGTAAAACAAGTTTTGTTATAGCTCACAGATTATCCACCATAAAGAGCGCCGCGGTAATATTGGTTATGAATGACGGAGATGTTATTGAACAGGGTAATCATAAAACATTGATGGCCAAAGGCGGTTTCTACAGTAAATTGTATCAAAGTCAATTTTTAGGTCAAAAAACATAAATAAAAGAGTAAAAAAAGAAATAAAACATTTATTTTTATATTATTATAGTATGAGTTATTGTTTGAGATAAAATTATCTTATGTTATAATCTACTACAGACAAAGGGATAAACGGAGGTTTTTTTAATGCCCACTTTTTTTAACAAAGTTTTTGATGAAGCAAGTCCCGTTGCGCCGTTGGGGCTTGTGGTTCTTGATGGCGCTAAAGAATTGGGAAAGATGATTGATTACTTTTTAGTTAACTGGTATAATAGAGATATAGGAAAAAAGAACAGCAGATTTAAAAAAGATACATTTATAATACCTTCATCTTGCCCCAGATTTACTACAGGCGACGCTAAAGGAATGTTGCATGATACAGTAAGAGGCGTTGATTTATATATATTGATTGATGTAGGAAACTATCACTGTAAATACAATATGCTTGGGCAAACAAATATGATGTCTCCGGACGACCATTATGCGGATTTAAAAAGAGTAATATCAGCTGCAGGCGGAAAGCCGGAAAGAATCACCGTTATTATGCCTATGCTTTATGGCGGAAGACAACACAGAAGAAACTCAAGAGAATCTTTAGACTGCGCGCAAATGCTACAGGAATTATATGCAATGGGAGTTAAAGATGTCATAACTTTTGACGCTCATGACCCCAGAGTACAAAATTCAGTGCCACTTATGGGATTTGACAACTTTTTACCATCTTATCAGATTATGAAATCGCTTGTTGCCAAATATCCCAACCTGAAATTTGACAAAGACAATTTTATAATAGTGTCACCTGACGAAGGAGCTATGAACAGAAACATTTATTATGCTTCTGTTTTGGGATTGGACCTTGGTATGTTCTACAAGAGAAGGGATTATTCCACAGTTATGAACGGAAGAAACCCTATCGTAGCGCATGAATATATTGGTTCCGAAGTTAAGGGAAAGGATGTATTTGTAGCTGATGACATCATAGCCACAGGCGACTCAATGCTCAGACTTTGTTATGACCTTAAAAAAAGAGGCGCCAACAGAATTTTCTTAGCTAGTACATACGCCTTATTTACAGAAGGCACAGAAAAGTTCCAAAAAGCTTATGACGAAGGATATTTTACAGCTGTCATAAGCACTAATCTTACTTATTGCAAAGAAGAAGTAAAAAAACTGGATTGGTATATAGAGGCAGACTTGTCAAAATTTATAGCGTATATTATATCAGCCTGCAATCAAAATAAATCTTTATCAAATCTATTAGGTTCCTCGGAAAGAATCGAAGAATTATTGAAAAAGATGAAAACAGGAGGACATGTACCAGAATAAAAAAGAAATTTATACAAAAGAAAAAAGCTTTGACATATTTTGGGTTGGTTTTTATTCTATGTCAAAGTAGACAAACTCACTAAACAAACTGTTTCTTCATCACTATTTGACAAATTATTATACTTTTACTCTTAACCAGCTTATTATGCGTTAAAAAAAGAGTATCAATTATGATTATGTGCATATAATTATATATGATAATAATAAGGATAAGATACCGTTAAAAAAGAAAACTTAATTCAGCAATTAACTTCACATTAAGTTCAAAATAAATATAAAAAATTTTAATTAGGAGGAATAAATGGTTTATTCTGATTTTACGAGAGAGCAATATGACGCAATGAATATTTTTGAATTGCGGCATATTGGAAGAGAAATAGGGGTACAGTCCCCCACATCCAAAAGCAAGGGAGAACTTGTGGATTGTATTATGCAAAGAATAGAGGAGATAAAGCAAGGAAAGGTCGAATTATCCGAGAAAAAGACATCAAAGAAAAGAAGTCGTGGAAGACCGCCAAAGTCAATTTTAACTCTTCAGTCCACAAAAGATTCATTAATGAAAAATATGGGGCCTGCTGAAAAAGAACAGAGCAGTCCCTCAATTCTTGATGGCATGCTTTCGGACCCTGAAGACGCTTTTCCCGTTGACGATGACAAACCTTTAGAAGAGCCCGTAAAGCAACAAAAACCGTCAAAACAAAAATATAATAAAGAAAGGGAAATTAAGCCATGGCAAAAAAGAGAATCTCAACAAGATGATGAACTTCCGATACTACAAAAGGAAGGGGTCTTAGAAGTTATGCCAGACGGATACGGATTTCTTAGAGCCCAAAATTGCGAGCCCGGTTCAGAAGACGCGTATATTGCCGCCCAAAAAATTAAAAAATGGGGACTCAGAAAAGGCGACTGGATAAAGGCAGAGGCAAAACAGCAGACTGAGAATAGACCGGCAGGTGTTTTTAATATACTCACCGTAAATGATAAACCTCTAGAAAGTGTGTTCAAAAGACCTTATTTTGACAACCTTACGCCAATTTATCCCGACCAAAGATTTAGGTTAGAGATACCCAAGAGGAAAAACGACTATGCCATAAGGGCAATTGACCTTGTAGCTCCCATAGGCAAGGGTCAAAGAGCAATGATTGTATCCCCTCCTAAGGCGGGTAAAACAACACTTTTGAAAAAGATAGCCCATTCAATTAGCGAAAACTATCCTGATGTCAAACTTTTGGTTTTGCTTATTGATGAAAGACCGGAAGAAGTTACCGATATGCAAAGGTCGATTAACGGAACAGTTATATATTCCACATTTGACGAAACTCCCGATCACCATACCAAGGCGTCGGAGTTACTTTTGGAAAGAGCCAAAAGACTTGTGGAAAAAGGCGAAGATGTGGTTATTCTTATGGACTCTCTTACAAGACTTGCAAGAGCGTACAACCTTGTCATAGCGCCAACCGGAAGGACACTTTCCGGCGGAATTGACCCCGGAGCATTGCACAATCCAAAGAGATTTTTTGGCGCTGCAAGAAATATTGAAAACGGCGGAAGTCTTACTATTATTGCAACCGCGCTTGTTGACACGGGCAGCAGAATGGATGATGTCATCTATGAAGAATTCAAAGGCACCGGCAATATGGAAATTCATCTTGACAGAAGACTTAGCGAGAAGAGAATATTCCCGGCAATTGACCTCAACAGAAGCGGCACAAGAAGAGAAGAACTTTTATTAGACCAAAAAGAACTTGAGGGAATATGGGGCATGAGAAAGATGCTCTCAAACGGTGACAATTTAGATACCACAGAGATTTTAATAAATATGCTTGTCAAGACAAACACAAACAAAGATTTTATTGAACAATTAAATATGCAGCTTATGGCTTTGCAAAAGAAGGGTTATCACATGAGATAATTCTTTTACTCTTTTCAATTTCAATGATAAGGGGCAAAAAGCTAGACCTTATTAAAGATAAGTTGTATAATAATTATAAACCTTAAGAAACAGGAGGAAGGAAAAATGCCACTAGTAACCAGCAAGAAGATGCTTGAGGATGCCTATAAGGGCAACTATGCAATAGGCGCATTTAACATCAATAATATGGAAATTATTCAAGGCGTTGTTCAGGCGGCAAAATCTGAAAAAGCGCCACTTATACTTCAAGTGAGCGCAGGCGCAAGAAAATATGCCAGCCCTATTTATTTGAAACAGCTCGTAGAGGCAGCGCTGGAAGATAGCAATCTTCCTATTTGTCTTCATTTGGACCATGGTGATACATTTGAACTATGCAAAGACAGCATAGACGGAGGTTTCACATCAGTTATGATAGATGCATCTCACCATAGTTTTGCAGAAAATATCAAAATTACAAAAAATGTTGTTCAATACGCGCACGACAGAGGCGTTGTTGTTGAAGCTGAGCTTGGAAGATTAGCAGGGATAGAAGACGATGTTAATGTAAGCGACCAAGATGCGGCTTATACTGACCCCGACCAAGTTCAAGAGTTTGTATCCAAAACAGGTGTGGACAGCCTTGCAATAGCCATAGGAACAAGCCATGGCGCATTTAAGTTTAAGGCCGAGCCAAAACTTAGGTTTGACATACTGGAAGAGGTGGAAAAAAGACTTCCAAACTTTCCAATAGTCCTTCACGGAGCATCAAGCGTTCCCCAGTACCTCGTAGAACAAATAAATCAGTACGGAGGAAATATGCCCGGAGCAAAAGGCGTACCCGAAGATATGCTTCGTCAAGCTGCAGCCATGTCAGTTTGCAAAATCAATATTGATTCGGACATTAGAATGGCAGTTACAGCAACCATAAGAAAATATTTTGCGGAAAACCCGTCTCATTTTGACCCAAGACAATATCTTGGACCGGCAAGAAACGCAGTAGAAAAGATAGTAAGACACAAGATTATAAATGTTTTGGGCTGTAACAACAAAGTTTAGAAAATTATAATTACATGAAAAACCGCCAATTGGCGGTTTTTTTATGGAAAAAACCATATAAATGATTGAATGAAAAGTAAGTTATAAAGATTGTAATCACACAACCTTCATGCTAT